>JAITWL010000203.1 GCA_031285285.1 Deferribacteraceae bacterium
TGGCGTAGACTAGTGAAGGTATCTGCATGTGCTAGCTATAGCACAAGTTTCGTATATATGCAATATCTCAATCTTTTAGGTCTTTTTGGTAGTGGATTATTTTGCTTCTGCCAAGCCTTCACCCAGATACACGGCTGTGAACACCCTACCAGATGAAGGATTGCGCACTGGGAAAGTTTTTCCCACTACAGCGCTAGCTTCTGCTATGCAGTCGATCTCTAGGCGAATCTTGCCACTAGTGTATATCAGCGTAACTCTGTCACCTTTATTGCGTTCTGGCCGTGTCTGCACCAAATCTACCGTCAGCACCTTGCCTCTAGTAGCCGATCTAGCAGCCACCAGTCCATCAATATCATGCACTAGCGGCGAACGCAGATTAGTGATATCTATCAGCTCTGGCTGCACCGCACCTGCAAGCTCATCCCCTGCCCTCAAGCCTGCAGAGATGACATAGCCCTGCTCATACACTTTGACAGTGTAAGAGAAATTGATTTTAACATCGCCAGACACAAGGCTACCATAGCCTGAGCCAAATTTATCAGTATCCACCACCAGCTCATAGTTAGCACCAGCAGCAATATAGACTTCGCGTGTTAGGCGAATGCTTTCCACAGCAATTGTCTTATCAGCATGCGCAGCCTTATACAGCGCTTCCAGCTCTTTGCGCAGGCCTTCGCTATCAAGCTTCTTGCCAGCACGGATCACTGTGAATGATTCTGGCATATCTGGCACTGGCAATGCATTGCGCCTTAGCAATGCTGCCACAGCGCCAGCGGGAATTGGCTTTTCATCACCAGGCATAAAACCGCACTGCACCTTAATTGGTGGATAGGCAATGCCAAATAAATCTTTTAGCTGCACACAATCACTATTGATGGGCACAGCTATTGATCCTGCGGGCTGCGCTTGCCCATATGTGCTAAAACTAAGGCTTAGCGCTATAAGTAATGCGAAGAGCCAGATCTGGCGTATCATGCCGATTACCGCTTCAAGCCGTTAGCGATTTGCAACATCTCATCGCTGGTTTGGATTGCTTTGGAGTCCATCTCATAGGCACGTTGAGCCGTGATCATGTCCACCATCTCCTCCACCACTGATACGTTGCTCATCTCCAAAAAATGCTGCCGCAACTGGCCAAAACCATCTTGGCCAGGAATATTCACCTGCGGAGCGCCAGAAGAACTTGTCTGGATATAAATATTCTCCCCTATTGTTTTAAGGCCAGCAGGGTTAATGAATCGCGTAATCTCAATCTGTCCGATCTCAGTTTCGTCCATCTCTCCAGGCAGATAGACGCTAAAAATCCCATCGTGGGTTACGTTTAGCGAGAGCGCATTCTCAGGCATATTGATATTAGGGAAGAGGCGGTAGCCCTGCGGTGTGACAACGTCGCCATTGGCATCCACCTTGAATGAGCCAACCCTAGTGTAGCCGATCGAGCCATCTGGCAGCTCCACTTGGTAGAAACCATCACCCTGAATCATGATATCGAGCGGATTCTCAGTGTATTTAGGGCTGCCTTGGCTATGAATCTTCTCAATAGCAGCAGTCATAACACCAAGGCCTAGCTGGATACCAGTCGGGTGAATCGTACCAGTGGCTGTGGTCGAGCCAGCCGCGCGCAACTCTTGATAGAGCAAGTCCTCAAAGAGTATACGCCCCTTCTTAAAGCCAGCGTTATTAACATTCGATAGGTTGTTCGAAATGTTATCTATATTCATCTGCTGCGACTGCATGCCTGTAGCCGCTGTGTAAAGTGAACGAACCATAATTTGAACACTCCTTCTTATTTTGTTATTTACATCCGTGCGATAGCGTTTGAAGCTTGTTCATTCAGCGCATCATATGTGTGTATCATCTTTTGATACATCTCAAAGCCACGCATCGCATCCACCATCTGCACCATTTCCGTGATCGGATTGACATTGCTTGATTCCACAAAGCCCTGTAATACTGTGGCATTGGCAGGGCGCTGAGGCAGCGTGTCTACGGCCGAATATAGGTTGTGTCCACTTTTTTGGAGGTAAGCAAGATCATTAAACCAAGCCACTGACACTTGAGCTATATTTGTATCACCCGCAAACACGTTACCCTCGCGACTTACGGAAATTGAACCCATGCCTTGAGGAATGAGTATTGGCGCATTAGTGTTGGCATCAAGCACATTGAAGCCATCACGCGTGACCAGCTCACCCTCTGAATTTAGTGTGAATTCACCATTTTTGGTATATCGAATGCCCCAAGGTGTCTCCACAGCAAAGAAATTATGTGTATCTTCCAATGCAAGATCAAAGCCATTGCCTGTGTGGCGAAAATGGCCTTGCTCGTGATTGGTGGCGATGTCATCTAGTTTCACATCGCTATTGATAGTCTTATTGTAAAGGGATTTTTGTATCCAGTTTTGTGGAAAACGCTTATCCACAGGCCGATAGTCGCTAAATAGCGCCAGATCTTTCTTAAAGCCATTAGTATTCACATTTGCCAAGTTGTTAGATATGGCGTCCACGCGCCTTTCCTGCATTAGCAAGCCGCTAGTTGCGACATACAAGCCATTTTGCATATTTGCACCGTCCGTTTGCTGAGTTTTTTCTCACAAGATTAGACAAGCAAAAATCATGCCAAAGCTACGCGACTTAAATCATCAATTAATAAAAAAAATTTTACATTTCCTATTGACAATCGTGACATAAATGTATATTCTCCACTTTCATTCGGGGCGTAGCGCAGTTGGTAGCGTACCTGTCTTGGGAACAGGGGGTCGCTGGTTCAAACCCAGTCGCCCCGATTAGATTTAAGCCTGCGGGCTTCGTGAAAGGGGGAAGAAATTCCCCCTTTTGCTGTATAACAAGCTTTTTCATAATCTATTATCACCTGAACAAAATTAAAGTTATTGTAAATAACAAAAATTATGTTATTCTTATTCAAGAGGTTTATATGAATAATGCAAAACTTTTAAGAATAAAATTTAACGGCTTAGCTAATATTCCTGAAGAAGGATTGGTGATTGACTTTCTTCCTCAAGCAAATATAAACCATGATGAGTATATATTTAACAGAAATTTTGTTAAACTAGAGAATAATCTCTATTACCCCAAAGTCATTATAATGACAGGGGCTAATGCTACTGGCAAGACAACTATACTTGAGCTAATTAACTATGCGCTAAGTCTCGCCACTGGCTCGCCTATTGCTCAAGATTATAAGTTTGTGCCATTGATAAAGGGCGAGCTAAGAATAGAGCTCATTGCATATTCTGATTCTTTTATATTCAAAAATAACTACAACATAGTGATATCAAAAGGCAAACTAGAAAGCAAACTAGATGAGTTTTATGCTAAAGAATATAATAAAAAAGATCTAAAAAATATATTTTCAATGGATAATG
This sequence comes from Deferribacteraceae bacterium, assembly GCA_031285285.1. GTDB lineage: Bacteria > Chrysiogenota > Deferribacteres > Deferribacterales > JAISNW01 > JAITWL01. The sequence continues at coordinate 3,386 of JAITWL010000203.1, forward strand.
CTGAAAATATTGTCAACTTTTTTGATATGGAGCTCAACCCAGAAGGCATTTTGCTATTGAGGGCACAAAAAGTTGATTTTTCTTTCCATTATG
>JAITWL010000256.1 GCA_031285285.1 Deferribacteraceae bacterium
CTAGCTGCATGGTTTGCCATGCCCCAATCGCCCACAAAGCGCTCCAGCGCACCTATTGATACAGGCTCGCCCTTGATACCGCGGATGCAGAATTTTTCACATTGATCCTCTTGCGGGCATACGCGGCCGCAAATTGAAGGCAGGTTTGAGTCTTCAGCTATTTTATTATAAGCACCTTTGATATCACCTTCTTTCAGAAGATGTATGAATTCAGGGATTTTTATATGAACAGGGCAGCCCTTCATGCAAGGCTTATTTTTGCATTCAATGCAGCGTGCCGCCTCGGCCTGCATGTCTTCCACGCTATAGCCAAGCGCAACCTCTTGAAAATTATGAGCGCGCACCTCTGGCTCTTGTTTCGCCATTGGGGTTTTATGTAAAATATCCATTATTTAACACCTCTTAGATTGCATGCGTGCTCTTCTTCTTTATAGAAGCTTTGCCGGCGCATCATCTCATCAAAATTCACTTGCAGTCCATCAAAATCGGGGCCATCAACACAGGCAAACTTAGTTTCACCGCCTACAGTCACGCGGCAGCCGCCGCACATGCCTGTGCCATCTATCATTATCGGATTCAATGATATGCCCGTGGGTATATTTAGCGGCTTAGTGATAGCCACAACATTTTTCATCATGATCATAGGGCCTATGGCCACTACGAGATCGTATTTCACGCCTTCAGCAAGCTTTGCCTTGAGCACGTCAGTTACAAAGCCTTTGATACCAAGGCTTCCATCGTCTGTAGCATAAAACACATTATCAACAGTCTTTTCAAACTCATCTTTGAGTATCACGAGGTCTTTATTGCGACCACCGAGCACCACATCCACAGTGACGCCCTCTTCCTTGAGCTTGCGCATCTGTGGGAATAATGGCGCAATGCCAACGCCGCCGCCTATGCCAAGCACATGTTTCATAGGGCCATCAGTGTGATAATGAGCCGTTGTGCCTAGCGGGCCAACAAACACCGCCAAGTATTCGCCCTCTTTCTTTTGATTGAGTATGCGAGTGGAATAGCCCACCACTTGATAAATTATATTGACAGTATTCGCCTTTCTGTCATAATCTTGAATGGTTAAGGGAATGCGCTCCCCATCTTCATCAGCTGCAACTATCACAAACTGCCCTGGCTGACAATTGCGAGCCACATAGGGTGCTTCCACCACCATCATTTCCACCAGCTCACTAAGCTGCCTTTTTTTAATTATTTTATACATCGCTACCACCTTACTTTTTATAATCCTAGATTATTTCGCCTGATAAGGCAATATTAAAAATCTCCACAACATGGATAGTTATTGAACAATTCAAACATGAAATGGGCGACCAAATCGGCCGCCCATACAAAAGCAATTGAATAAATCGTTTTTTATACGATCTGATTACAGCCCAAGACGCCCCATATCTTCTACAAGGGTCTTCACTGCGTTCACAGATTTATCAAACATTGCTTGCTCTTCAGCATTCAGTGCGATTTCTTGCACTACGCCTGAGCCATCTTTGCCAAGAGTGGCGAGCACGCCCACATAGTAGCCATTCACGCCAAATTCGCCATTTAGCTTAGCGCAAACAGGCAGCACGCGTTTTTCATCGCGCAGGATGGCTTCTGTCATCTGCACAGCAGCTGAAGCTGGTGAATAGAAGGCTGATCCAGTCTTGAGAAGGTTTACAACCTCGCCACCAGCGTCTCTTGTGCGCTGCACGATTTTTTCCATCACTTCTTTTGCTTTGTCGGCGCTCTTATATTTGCGTTCTAGCAGCTCCATCACAGGCAGACCGCCCACATTTGCATAGCGCACTAGTGGCACCATTGTGTCTCCGTGGCCGCCAAGCACTGGTGCATTGATATCTTTCACGCTGACGCCCAATTCCCAAGCGATGAAAGATGCAAAGCGTGATGAATCAAGCACACCAGCTTGACCGATAACGCGATTTGCTGGGAAGCCTGTGGCCTTCTGCATGAGAGTGACCATAGCATCAAGTGGGTTAGAGATTACGATAACAACAGCGTTTGGCGCGTGAACTTTTAAGTTTTCGCCAACACTTTTGATAATTTTAGCATTGATAGTCAACAGGTCATCACGGCTCATGCCAGGCTTGCGAGGCACGCCAGAAGTGACGATCACCACATCTGAACCAGCCAAGTCTTTATAATCTGTAGTGCCAGTGATAGAGCCATCGAACCCATCTACCCTAGACGCTTCCATGATATCAAGCGCCTTGCCCTGAGGCAAGCCATCAACAATATCAAAAATCACTACATTGCCCAAACGGCGCATAGCGCAAAGCTGAGCCAACACACCGCCAATCTGGCCGCCGCCCACAAGGGCGATTTTCGGAACTGATATACTCATAGTAATCCTCCATCAAAAATATATTCACTCTGAATGTACCCTGTATCAAAGTTTTGTGCAAGATAAATTGCTGTCGCTGTTGTATGGTATAAATTGTAATAAATGATGTCCCTATCCTCCGCCTATGTTACAATTCATCATTCCATATTTTGGAATGCGAGGCTCATGAAACAAGTCCCTTGTAGAAGGGGTGGATTGCGAAGCAAGACGGGGTAGTGATCCACAGCTTTCAGCCATTGGTAATAGCTATGCATGTAAGCATTACAACTTATCTCATTAATTATGGCTACTAATTCCAATTCTAAATTAAAGTTTCCATAATTCCGTCATTAGACTTGTCATGAAATGCGCACGTCATTGCGGCCTTGAGCCGCAATCCAGAATAAATCCAGTGCGGGAACATTATCAATTAAGAACAATTCCCCCATTGGATTAATCCTAGATTGCGGGTCGAGCCCGCAATGACGCAACTTTTTCGTTTCATGACAAGTCTATTGCGAGGCTCATGCGTTGCCAATCCAGCGT
>JAITWL010000293.1 GCA_031285285.1 Deferribacteraceae bacterium
ACTTTTAAGATATTGGATAATTGAACGTATAGAAATAAGATTCCCTACATTGTCATATAAAAATGCTGTTAATTTATCCAACAATTGAGGCTGGCGGATTTTATACCTCACGGCCACATCTTTTAAAAGCGCGGTGCTGTTAATATCTGTAACAATTTTTTGAGCATCACGCTCTGAATAACTTTGCACCGAAAGTAACGGAAAGCCACCAATACTAATGTATTGCTCCAGCTCAGAATCAATGTTTTTAGTGGAGATTCCGCATTGAGTTCTAAAATCCATAAATTCTGCAAAAGAAAGAGTATTCATTCTAAAAGAAACAGTCCTGCCGCCAAGCAATGTTGCTAACTCTTCACTCATAAGCTTAGAATTTGAACCTGTAATATAGATGTCTGTATTTTTGAGCCGCAAAGCGTTAACTGATTTTTCCCAATCTGCGATTAGCTGAATTTCATCTAAAAAAATATAATAGGTACTATCATCTGTCATTTTTGTTTTGAAATAGGCATTTAATTTTTTGGAATCTGTGATTTCCTCAAAATCCATATCTTCAAAATTTATGTAAATAATATGATCTTGTGAAATTTGTTTGGAAATTTCAGCCCAAATCATTTTTAGAACCTCAGTCTTGCCACTTCGGCGTAGCCCTGTAATGATTTTTACTTGAGGACTATCAATAAAACGCATAATTTCGCTTACATACACAGAACGGATAATTGTAGGTACTTTCATTGCGCCCTCTCAATATTGCAACTGTACCATTATTTCAAGGCAAAATCAAGATTTTTGTATGAGTTACTATTATATTTATTGCGGTTATATATAAAATTCTGGAATAAGCCCAATAATTAGCCTATGTATTGATTAGTCACTGCCTCCAGCGTTGCCACAGCCATAGCAGCTATGCCTTCTTTGCGCCCAGTGAAGCCCATATATTCTGTGGTGGTGGCCTTAATCGTCATATTGTTCACCAGCACACCCATAGCTGTGGCGAGCTTCTCTCGCATAGCTGGAATATGAGGCGCCATCTTAGGCTCTTGAGCGATGATTACAGCATCAACATGCCTTATAGCAAAGCCAGCGCGGCGGACAAGCGCAGCAGTATCAGCCAGAAGGATTAAGCTATCAGCACCCTTATATTTAGCATCGCTATCTGGAAATAGATTGCCAATATCCTTGCCCAGCGCAACACCTGCGATAGCATCTGTGATAGCATGGGCGAGCACATCCGCATCCGAATGTCCTAAAAGCCCCAAGTGATGAGGGATATGCACGCCGCCTATAATAAGCGCGCGCTCTTCTGCAAAAGCGTGTGCGTCAAAGCCGATACCTGAGATAGTCATAATTATATCCTATACTTATAATATGCAGCACAGGCGCCTTCTGATGACACCATACACGGCCCAACTGCTGTCATAGGTGTGCAAGCCTTACCAAAGAGTGGACAGGCTGATGGCGCTATGTATCCACGCAAAATATCGCCGCATCGACACTGCGTAGGCTGTTCTTCGCGTCTTGTATTGAGGTTATATAGGCTAATAGCATCATAGTCCATATATTCATACCTGATGGCCATGCCGCTGCCTTTTAACCAGCCTAGGCCACGCCATCTAGCATCGCAGGGCTCAAATATTTTATTGGTAAGTGCCTGCGCCTTCTTATTGCCATCGCTAGATGCCGCGCGAGTGTAGGTGTTTGCCACATGATAATCATTTTTATTAATCTGGCGGATGATTTCGAGCACGCCAGAAAGTATGTCCATCGGCTCAAAGCCAACTATAGCCGCAGCCTTCTTGGCCGCAACTATAGGCTCATAGATGCTGCTGCCAGTGATGATGCTGACATTGCCTGGGCAGAGAAAGCCGTCAATCTTGGCGTTAGGATCAGCCAGCAGCAGATCGAAAGCTGCTGGCATGGTTTTGCACATTGATAGCACGGATATATTGCTTATGCCTTGCTGTGCAGCTGTGTGCACAAGCCCTGCTGCCATAGGAGTGGTTGTCTCGAAGCCCACTGCCATAAAAACATAGTGTTTATCAGGATTGTCTTTTGCGAGGCTCAATGTGTCCAGCGGAGAGTAGATTATATGCACATTATTGCGCTCAGCCTTGGCATTGTAGAGCGAGCGGCCGTCAGAGCCTGTAACCCTAAGCATATCGCCGAATGTGGTGATCTGCACTGCGCCAGAATCTAGCTTGCGGGCTGCGCCATAAGCCAAATCAATGCTATTATCAATATCAGCTTGAGAAGTGACGCAGACAGGACAACCTGGCCCAGAGACCAGCGAGATATTAGCAGGCAGAAGGCTTGCAATGCCATATCTAGCGATAGACATAGTATGCGTGCCGCAGACTTCCATTATTCGATAAGCCCTCTCGGGATCGGCTTCGCGAGAGATCGCGGCTGTCATGTGCTTTACAGCATCAATATTGCTGAAAATGTTATTCATTAGCCATATCAAGCATCATTTGCAGCGTTTCCTCAGCCTCAGCAGGGTCAAGCACTGTCACAGCAAAGCCAGCATGCACCATCACCCAATCGCCAGCTGCCGCCTGCGCATCAAGCGTCAGCAAAGATATTTCGCGCTGACTGCCCGATATGTCCACAATGGCCGATATTTCATCGCATTCAATGATCTTAGCAGGAATTCCCACACACATGATTCTAACCTCTATGCGCTCAATATTCACATACTTAGCGAGCTTTTGCAAGGGGTAAAAGTGAATCATGAGATTTGCGCGAGTTGCTATTGCAAGTTTTGTATACAAATTTCTTTTATAAATCTAGCTCTAATCCAGTTAGAAAACTGCGACCCATTTGGATGATCGTTGCCAATTCGCTCTGCTAGCTCATCTACAGATATGCTAGGCGTATTTTGCACGGATGCTCCATACTTTTCAAAAGCCCAATGCCCACACTCAGCTAAGAAATCATCTAAAGCATTGGGCGAATTCGCTAACACTGTAGCAATAAACTCTTCAACTTGCCCTCTGCCTGTAAATCTGCCATCATACATTGCTTGCTTTAAATCCCTGCCATACATGGTTCACCTCTATTTATTGGACAAAAGAATGTATACACCTGCAACAACCATTGCTACACAAATTAGAAAAGCAAAACCAGTACCTGCGAAAAAATAAGTTTTCCATGCTATGAAGCCCCCAATAAACAATGCTAATCCAATCACCTTTTTATTATTCATTTTATTTATATTCCTTGAATATTTGCTTAGAATAACTTGTGTTGGCATATGTGTTATATGGTGAGAACTCTATCCAGATTGCAACATAAAAATCACCACTAAATTTCGTATAAAGCCAGCCCAACCCTCTATCATTGTCGGCATCATAGCTTTCCCAATATGTATCAAGAAAGCCATCATTATATTCTGTAGTTGGGCCATAGAAGCGACTAGGCAGAGAATCCCCATAGTTGTCCAGTTGTGCTTCCACATTTCCTACACATTCTGCAAGTAAATAAGCATCAACATCCATTTTCTCAGGAGTAAACACCATGCCAAAACGAGGTGCTATTGTCTTATTAATTTCATCAGCACTTTTGAAGCTACAGCCAGACACATTAAATGGCGCAAAATCTCCACTAACATCAATCTGGCGGCCGCCGCCATCGCTGCCATCGCTACATGCCATAAATAACATAGATACACATAAAACAAATAGCTTTTTCATATTGCTTCTCCCAACTGCTCCAATGCAAAATCCTTGATAGGCTCCCACCAGTACACAAAGCCAGCATCTACTTCAAAAATCTTCCCATGATTTTTTGATCCAAAATTTCTCATCTGATCAAAGTTTCCCTTAAATTTCCCCTTAAAATGTGAGTTTGCTAGTTTTTTCTCTAAATCATCAAACCTTACTGGATAACTTCTTGCGCTCAATTCTACAAAGGCATACAAGATTTGGCTATTGTACTGATTTAGTTTTTTAAGCCAACGTGGAAGTCTTCTCTGCACTTTCACAATCTCATCATACATAGACTCTCCTTTTATTGTAACAATATAAATTCTTATTAGTAAAAATATGTAATATCTTATTTTATGTTTATATATCATAAATTATATAAAATGTCAACAATTGTTTTGTTTTAGCGAGGCTAGCAATTTGACCACTATCGCCTTACATGTTACCTTGTTAAGGAGTAGAGGGTAACAGATGGATATTAATATCAAGCACATTGTGCCAGCTAAAGACTTGTCATTGGATGTGCCACTAATTCAAAATCGACTGGCAACACAAGAAAAAATAGTGGTGTTTGAAGATAATACGCCTCAATTTGTCATCATCCCTATATCTGCTGCTGTAGCTAATCGCCAGCCAATGAAGGTAGGCGAATATGTGCAAACGGCTACGAAAGAGTTATTTGCCAACAGAGCCATAAGCAAAGAAGAGATAACAAAGCTGTTAACATTGGAATATTCAAAGTCGATATTTAACATCCCATTCCCAATACTAAAGGAAGTAGATAGCAACAAGCCATTGACTGAGCAAAAGCGTGATACAAAAGGCTATAACCGATATTATAATTTCACTTTAACAGCATATGGCAAGCAATATTTACTGTGTTCACAGTGGTTTGAACCTCACTATGATAGCTTTGAAACATGGTATCTTGCAATAAAAGCAAATGCTCGCCCAATTGATGGCAGCATCGAAAGTGCCTTTCGCATCTGGATGGAAACGCGTGCAAAAAAGCGTGGCGAAGGCGTGTATGAAGCAAAAACAATCGAATCATACACGTGGAATTTGCGCAGCTGTGCTACAAAACTAACAAATGTTTCTATCTTGCACACAAATATGTTTGAATATGAATCGCTACCCGCCTTCCTTAAAGACATGGAAAGCATTCAAAACGCAACAAACTTTGAAGAGATTGATCTTGAAGGGCATCGGGCGTTTTCCAATGCCTTAAAACGCTATAAAGAATTCCTTGAAGAAAGAGAATTTGCACAAAACTAATCCAGCAAAACTAATCCCTAATTTCCCCTAGCTATTTATCTCCATCTGAGTATAATCTGCAAAATGGATAAACTTGCAACACTGAAAGAGAGCTTTGGACACACGCACTTTCGCAAAGGGCAGGAGGAGCTGATTGATAGCTTGCTCGCTGGGCGCGATGTGCTCGGCGTGATGCCTACTGGCGCGGGCAAATCGATTTGCTATCAGCTGCCAGCGCTGCTTCTGCCAGGTTGTAGCATAGTTGTGTCGCCGCTGATTTCCCTTATGCACGATCAGGTTTCGGCTTTAAGTCAGGCTGGGATTAGCGCAGCCTTTATCAATAGCTCGCTTTCAGCTGGTGAATATGCTAAAGTATTGCGTAATGCAGCTCTTGGAGCATATAAAATAATCTATGTAGCGCCAGAGCGTTTGCATGTGGATAGCTTCCTGCAATTTGCTATGCAGGCTGATATATCGCTAGTCACAGTGGATGAGGCGCACTGTGTATCACAGTGGGGGCAAGATTTTCGCCCAAGCTATACAGATATATATCCTTTTATTAAGAAACTGTCAAAACGGCCAGTGGTGAGTGCTTTCACAGCCACTGCGACCCCAGAGGTGCGCAGCGACATCATCCGCCTGCTAGGCCTCGC
>JAITWL010000298.1 GCA_031285285.1 Deferribacteraceae bacterium
GGGTGAGCGAATCAGCTTTCTATCAGGCAAATTAAAGAAGATAGAGCGCACGAGGGTGACTCAGCGTGCAAAGCGCAAGCGGCATGACGTGCCTGTGGTGTCTATCATAGGCTACACCAATGCTGGCAAATCTACATTGCTGAATACGCTTACCCAATCAGCTGTATATGCCGATGACCGTCTCTTTGCCACGCTGGATACATCATCCAAGCGGATACGCTTTCCACAAGAGCGCGAGGTGATCATCACCGATACAGTGGGTTTCATACGCGACTTGCCGCCAGACCTCGCTGGGGCATTCAAATCTACACTTGAAGAGCTGGAAGAGGCAGACCTGCTGCTGCATGTGGTGGATGCCTCATCTATGTACACACGCCAACACATACAATCAGTGATAGCAGTGCTCAAAGAGCTAGGCCTAGAAGAGAAGCCTATGATCATAGTATTCAATAAGATTGATTTAATCAGCGATGAGGCTATTGAGCTATTGCGAGCAGAGCATGCAGGCCATGCAAAGCCAGTGTTCATATCAGCAAGAGATAAGCAAACCTTGGTTTCACTGCTGCAGGAGATGAATCACGAGCTATTTGTAGCGAGGTCGCATTATGAAAGCTAGTGATACCTTGCTTAAACGGGCAGAATGCTACGCAAATGGTGATTTTGCCGCAATACACGAGCTCTATTCTGTCAATAGCGAGTTTCACCAGTTCTTTCCAGATGCAGATAGCTATGCGACCCATGCCAAAGAGCATCGCAAGCGCTTACTTTCCCAAGGTATAACAGTGCTTGAGGAGAAAAGCCGCGGCAGTGTAGCACAAGTCCAGAGCTTAGAATCATTTGTGGAAGACGGCAAAGCCATACAATATAACACAAAATCGACACTAAGACTCGAAGATGGCCAATGGCGCATAGTCTCAGAAGCACGGGAGGCTGTGTAGATACATACTTTTGTTGTGCTAATTCTTTTTTTGTTGCCCCACCGCAAATAATATAATATAATATCGCACGTTAGGTTTTTTAAAAGGTGAACTTTGAATAATTTATTTTGGTGGGTGAAATTAAAATTCATCGTTGCCCCTTTGGTGGCGATAGTGGTGATTCTAACGGTGTCATACACTTTTAGTTATCATTATGTAAAAGCGGTTGTTATTGAGCGCATGAGCCAAGACGCTAAGGGTACAGCAGTGGCAATCGCTCACCTTGTAGAAGCGGATCTTGATAACTACACGCAATTCATGACTGAACGCATCTCAGGCACAGCTTATTACAAAAAAATGATGGCTTTGTTTGATGATATCAAAGCTGAAAATAACACAATCAAATATATCTACACTACGCACGCTTTTGATGGGAATCGGACTGAGTTTGTCGTATCTGATGATTATATTGATATTCCAGATGGGGAGAAGCTAGAATTTGTCGAGGAATTTGGCAATGAGATCACGCTAAAAGTATTGAACACAGGCGTTGCACAGATATTACCCCCAACAGACTCTGTAAATTATGGTGTTATGATAGGCGGCAATGCGCCTATAAGGGACAACGATGGCAATGTAATCAGTGCAATCGGCGTGGATGTGGATATACAAACAGTCTATGAGACTTTGCATGGCTTTCTAATACTCTTGATCGTAGTTGGGCTGGTGATTGTGCTATTTTCGGCAATAGTTTTGTTGAAAACATCAGATAAATTGGCACATGATATATTAAAAGATAAGCTCACAGGCGCATATAATAAAAAATATACTGAAAAAATTCTGCGACATGGGCTCAAACGTGCTCAGGCAGGTAAGCAAGGCTATACTGTGCTGATGCTTGACTTGGATCATTTTAAAAATGTGAATGATAGCTATGGGCACCCATTTGGCGACACAGTGCTGACAATTGTGGGCAAGGTTATTTTAGATAATATTCGTAGCGAAGATGCATTTATCCGATATGGCGGTGAAGAATTCATTGTTACACTTGCCGATGCTGATGCTGAGCGTGGCAAAGTGTTGGCAGAACGCATCCGTAAAAGCATCGAAAATCGCCAAGTTTTTGACAGAGAGCGCAATCTACAGGTGCCAATCACCATCAGCATAGGTGGCGTTAGCGTAAATTGGCAAGAGGAAGTGGAGCCAAGCCGCTTGATAGAACAAAGCGATGTCGCGCTATATAAGGCTAAAGAAACACGCAATGCTGTGGCGTGGAGCTAAGGCAGATTTTGCAGGTAGTTTATTTTTAAAAACGTTCAATTCTGTGCTTTTGCCACCCATCAATAGATGGGTCAGACTGTCGATAAAGTACCTTTTTGCGTCATTAGACTTGTCATGAAATGCCAAGACCCATTCGCTTCGCAGGGGGTGACAGCACACGTCATTGCGGCCTTGAGCCGCAATCCAGAATAAATCCAGTGCGGGAACATTATCAATTAAGAATAATTCCACCTGCGTATTCCCCCATTGGATTAATCCTAGATTGCGGGTCGAGCCCGCAATGACGCAACTTTTTCGTTTCATGACAGGTCTATTGCGAGGGATAAAGGCATATTTTATCAAGAATTGCAACTTGCATAGTATTCTTGTTTCATGACATGCTAATCTAATCGTAATTCACTTCGGCTTTCAATTCGATATTAACGCCAAAAGTCTCTATGAATAGCTGTTTTTGCAGGTTGAAGCTATATATTTCAAGGTATGGCTCGCGCTCTGCTTGTGCGTAGATCTCTATCTGGTCACCCATCTCCACGTTTATATCATAGATATAACGGTTGCGGCTGTGATCTAGCGCTTTGGCCACTCGCAATATGCCTGCTAGCTTGCGTATTGCAAGAAGCTCCTGACGGCTGAGATCGGCATATTCTTCTGGATCTCTCTGCGCCATGCGATTAGCTTCAAATACCACACAGCCCGCCAGCCGCAGCATATCAGGATCAGCCCCTGGAATATTCAGCGAACTAATGATATATAGCGAGTTACCAGCTAGATTAGTATCCGAAATATAGTAGCCAACGTCATTTAGCATCACTGCTGCCTCAAGAATTAGGCGATACTTGCTTTCTAACGAGTGCAGGTCATCAAGCTGGTCAAATATAGTGCGAGCGAAGATGCTCACCCACTTAGCGTGGCGCAGATTGACCCTATAGCGCTTTGCGGTGTTGATAAGCGTCTTGCTGACGCGTTGCGCCGCTTGTCCATCATCAATATGGCCGCTATAGTATAGCGAAAGCGTGCGCGGAAAGGTGACTGTGCTAAATGAAAAGCTGCTGCTGCCAACGATTGCCAACAGATTCATATATGTGATAAGTGTTGGCACTAGCACTGACGCTTCATCCTTGCGCAAGCCTGTGGCCTGCTGCAATTCTGCTAGCGACATCGTCCGCACGCCTTCATAGACATCCTTTAGCTGAGTCAATGTGATGCTATTATCTTCGCCAAGCTCAAATAGGCGAATCAGCATATTCACTGAGCTGCCAGCGCCTAGCAGGTGTTTCAGCTTGATGCTTGGGTCAAGCGTCGACATGACGCGGCTGATCATGATATGCACATAATCTTCCACAGCCTTATGGCGCTTCAAGTGCGAGATAGAGTTAAACATCTGCCGCAAACGTAGGCTTCCATAAGGCAGGGAGCCAGAATAAAGCACAAAATCTTTGCGAGAGATGTTGAGGGCGACATTGCCGCTGGAAACATTGGCAAATACTAGACCTTCGCTCTCTAGCTTCTTAAATCCTGGCACAGTCTCACGTGCGCCAGCATATTTGATATAAATTTCTTCGGTTGGGTCAAGCACCTCTAGCTTGATGCCAGAATGCAGATGGGTGTAGTCTAAGAAGAAGTCGCGATTTGTCGCCTCGCGTACCCCGCTAGTGCATACAGCCTTGTAGTCTGTGATGCCGTATTCTTCCAGCTTTAAGCGGAACATATTGAGGATATCTACAGCCTTCTTCACATTCTCAAGGCCAATATAGCCTTGATTGAAGGTTTCCTTGCCTAGCCGTAGTGGCTTGATCAGAAAATCAAGCTGGCGCTCCTCTTTTCCAAAGTATTCTGCAACATACATGCGAAATGCGCTTGCGCCTACATTGATGATGCCCATGCGCGAGCTTTTTTGCTTGATATTCTGCTCAAGTGCTAGCATATTAGTTCGCGCTCCTTTAGATAATGTATTTTGCACTACTAAAAGTTACTACGTATAATGGAAAATTTCAATGAGTTATTTTAGTATGCTGCCAAGCAGGAAAGCCCTGCTTGGCAATTAATACCTACTTGAGACCAGTATAATAAACCTTAGGCTTTGTATTTTCCTCAGGTTTAAGCACAGTAGCATTTTCGTTGCGTATAATTTGTGACACAGCGCTTTCAGGATCGTCTAAATCGCCTATTATGCGCGCTTTAGTGGGGCATGAGAGCACGCAGTATGGCTCTTCGCCGTTCAGCACTCTATCTGAGCAAAAGTCACACTTGGCAGCCTTGTTATATTCGCTATCTAGGGTAATATTGCCGTATGGGCATGCCGCAACGCAAGCTGCTACGCTATCGCAGAGCATGCGATCGACATAAACAGCTTGCAGTTCATTAATCCCAATTGCGCCAACTGGGCACGCGGCAGCGCACTTAGGCTCCTCGCAGTGGTTGCAATTTTGAGGGATAAACTTCATCGTCACTTTGCCATCGGGCTGCTTAGTGGCAACGTACATTTCATTGCCTTGGGTCTCCACTCGGCTGTAGTATTGCTCTCCTGGCACCATTTTATTCACCTTGCATGTGATGACGCAAGTTTGGCAGCCAATGCATCTATCTGTTCTAATAAGCATTCCTAGTTTCATGATTTCACCCCTTGTAAATTTCTATTTGAACGAGGTTATCGTATGCAGCAAAGTTTGATTCAAATAGTAGATGTTCAACAGCATTTAGCTTGCAATGCGTCAGCTCTTGGTAATGGCCTTTGATAAAGTGCTCTGGCGCCCATCCCGCAGGGATAGCAGTGCTTCCCTTCAATATACCAGGCGTCACATGTGCTTTCACAACCACTTCGCCTCTGTCATTAAATACGCGCACAATATCACCATGCTTAATATCTCTTGCCTTGGCATCTTCATCATTGATTTCAATAAAAGGCTCTTTTGCCACTGCTCGAAGCGCTGGCGCGAGCAGGTTTTGAGTGTGGGCTGATTGCCTATCATGATATTGGATGAATACCAACGGATATTTGCGTGCCAATGCACCTGTAGATGTATCATTTGGATCTTCGTATGGCTTGCCAAACGCTGGCACCTTCTGCCTGCGATCTTCTTTTGATAGCGCATTGGCTGTATCAGCGATGACTTCCGTATAGAATTCAAATTTTTTGGTCATTGTGTTGGCAAAGTTAAAGTCTGTGTGCACTGGGCTAAAATCAGCGCCTTGTATTGTCCATATGCCTGTCTTTTCAAACTCATCCCAATTAAAGCCAGCAAGGCCAGGTTTGGTATCTTTGTCAACAAATCTATCCATCACAAATTGCTTGTCAGATCTGTCCCAATACTCTTGGTAGCCTTCGCCTAGCACCTTGGCAATGCCTGAATATATCTCCACATCAGATAATGACTCGCCTATTGGCGCAATAGCTGGCTTCTGGAGCAAGATCCACGGCGTGCGCACAACAAAATCCCAGTTTTCCCAATATGATTTGGTTGGCAAGAGCAAGTCGCAGTAAGGTGATGTCGCATTAAAAAACGGATCTTGGTTGACAACAAAAGGGATCTTTGGCAACACTTCTTTTGTCAGGCGGTTAAAATCTGGGCTTTGGTTAACCAGCGCTGAGCACACCACCCACAGCATATTTGGCGTATCAGGCGTGTAGTCTAAGGCTTTGGGCAGGCCAGAAGGCTTGTTATCAACTGTGTAATATAGCTCAATCCCGCGCATTTCTGTGCGCTTGGAATCTGGACGGTTCGCATTCCATGTGCTTGCATTCTGCCATGCTTCGTTAGCGGCATTATCCCCAGTGAATATTGGCAACGCGCCGCCCATATGCGTAGCACCGCCGCCTACAATGCCTATCTGTCCGCATAGAGCAGCAAGAGTGGCTACGCTGCGAAAGCCTTGATACGCATAATTGTAACGCTGCATGCCTTGCCCCATGCGTATGCCGCAAGGCTTATGAGTTGCATATTCTCTGGCAAAGGATTCAATCTTAGCGCGTGGCACACCTGTAATCTGGGCTGCTTGCTGCAAGCTGTAGCTGAATATTTCTTCTCTTAGATAGTGAAATGTCGTGCGGCACTTGTAGCTCACGCCTGCGATGCTCACAGTGCGCTCAGTGCTGCTTATATCGGGGTCGCCTTTGTACTCAGCGCCTGTTGTGGCAGAGATGCGAGCAGCTGACCTAGTGCTATTATCCCAATATACAAAGTCAGTGCCATCTCTGAGATATTTGCCAGTGTTCACATCCACTAGCATTGGCGCGCAAGTCTTCGACTTGATATAAGCTGTGTCTTGTAGGTTATTTTCAAGAA
>JAITWL010000317.1 GCA_031285285.1 Deferribacteraceae bacterium
TTATTCCAATTCTTGATAAAATATGCCTTTATCCTTCGTCATTGCGAGCTCTGCGAAGCAATCTAGGATTCAGGATTATGATGGCCTCTGGCCAACAATTATTAGGAACGCTGGATTGCTTCGCAGAGCCTCGCAATGACGGAATTATAGTCATAAAATGAATGCCAAGACCCATTCGCTTCGCTCAGGTGACAGCACACGTCATTGCGGCCTTGAGCCGCAATCCAGAATACATCCAGTGTGGAGACGTTACCAATTAAGAATGATTTCACTTGCGTATTCCCCATTGGATTAATCCTAGATTGCGGGTCGAGCCCGCAATGACGCAACTTTTTCGTTTCATTGTACTGCGAGAAAATATAAATATTGACATATTGTGTATCAATCGATTATAATCACAATCCACCCGTTTCTGGGTTGGGTGGTTAATTGAGGAGACTTGTATGAAAAAACTATTTTTATTCGCATTAATGCTAAGTTTTTATGGCTGCGTGCTACCTGTGAATTATGATATGTCGATGGATCCAAGCACAGGAACTATTGCAGAATATTCCACATATAGAGATGATAATGGGCTGTTATTCACATGGAGCTGGCGGCCGTTTCAATCATCAAGCGGCTATGCGCCTGTGGTGACTATTAAAAATCAAAGCGAACAAACTGTGCAGATAGTCTGGAGCAATTGTGTGTTAGTGGAGAATGGGCGGCCATATCCTATATATGATACTAACACTGTGGCTGTGGAAGATGTGAAAGCTCCGCTGAAAGACACTATCATCCCGCCTAATGCCACAACCAAATTTGTTATAGCTAGGCTGGACAACGTTTATGACTCGCTCAATGTCGCGCTCGCTCGCCCAATATTGGCTGGCACTGGCCCAGCTGTTAAAAGAAAAGGCGAATCGTTGATGCTCTATATATTGGCGGATTTAGATGGCACAAGATATAATTATCGCTTTAATTTCACAGTAGAGGATGTGGATTAGTTTGATAAAAATTGTTCCCTATTTGTAAAATCCTTGCAATTATTTTTTTAGTGTGCTAAAATTTCACTGTATTAAAAAGTAGTTCTAGATTAAAGCAAGTCCATAAAGTATTTAGTAATAAGGTTTTATATGTTGTAAAATTTTTTTTATTGGAGGATTTATGAAGAGACTTCTTGTAATTGCAATGGTTTTTGTGTTTGCAGCTAGTGCATTCGCAGTTAACTTAGAGCTAAAAGGCGGTGCGGAGATGTTCGGCCGTATGCATAGCTTGAGCTATGATTCTGGTATTACTGGCGATGAAGAATTTGAAAATAGCTATAGCATGATGTTAGGCTACTATCGCCTTGATGGAAAGATGATAATTGATGAAAGCACAATCTTTAACATTCGTGCACTGCTCTTTGATGGCTGGTATGGTGGCGATGGCAATGCACTAGCCGATCGTGGGAATATTAATGGCATAGGCGCTCAGGATAGCAAAGTGTTTGATCGCTTCTGGGTGGATTACAAACTTACTGATAACATTGCGTTAGCTGCTGGTCGTATGCCTGCAGCTTATAATGGTGGTGATTTTGGGCTTAATTGGTATGTTGGTGCTCAAGGCTGGAATAGGGACTGGGCTGGCGGCCACGATTCTGTCCGTATTGACTATACACTGAACGATACCGCAACAATTTTTGCAGCATTTGACATGCTCTCGCAAGATTTCCGTTCTGGCACTGCTAGCATGGATGCAGATCTCTTTGTTCTTGGTGCAAAAATCAAACCTACTAGTGACATATCTATTAACCCAACGCTCACTTATATGCATGCGTCGAATGCTACTGCAATGAAAGATGTAGATGAGGATGGTCTTCCTGGAAATGACAATAATGATGACGCCAATAATGGTGCATTAGATACTACTAAGGAAATTGATTATGATAAGCCTGCACTTGGTAAGGCTATCGGCTTTCATCTAAATGTAGAAAAGATGCCTGCTACTGGCATTCAAGTGAAGGGTAATTTCGCTATGTATAAGCAACTGGCGGATAATATGACAGTGTTTGAAAACTCAACAGGTGGCTACGAAAAGCCAATGCTTTTTGGCGCTTCTCTTGAAGGCACATATGTCACAGATACACTAAAAGCTGGCGCTTTTTTTGCCTATGCTAGCTCCGATGAAGATGCTGTGGCATCATTTGCCTTTGGTGATGACTGGAATAAGACACAAATAATTGACAATGGCCTACATCTTACAGGTGGCCTTGGTACTACAGGTATGATGCAGCTTGGGCTCTATACAGAGATTGAACTCGTGGAAAAATTGACTCTTAATATAGTTGGTGCCTACTATATGAACGCAGCTGGTGAGATTGCAAATTCTAATGGTCAGACACCAGCACGCTGGGGTGACCTAAATGGTGGTACAGGCGTGTTTGACAATGGAGATTATGTCAATATCAATGGACCTGCTGGCACATCGAAGAACATCAATAATAATGGTGGTTACCTATATAAAGATGCCACTATGTATGAGTTCGATCTATACGCCACATATCAGTGGACAAAAGCAACTGGCTTTAGGCTTGGTGCTGCATACATGGGCGCTTCTGATCTGTGGAGAGAAGGCGACAGCCTGAGTGACTTAGCTGTGTATGGTCACATCAGCACTTGGTTCTAAGCATAGTTTTTTGATAATTTATGCAATAAGCCACCTCTTTATGGGGTGGCTTTGTTAGGGTTGCCTTCAAGGATATTCATGCGTCAATGCAATTTAAACTTCATGTCCATGCTGACAATCATGGCAGACCAGCGAGAGCGCAGGTATATTACCATAGGCCTGAGTCATCAGTGCACTAGTGATTTCGCCTGATGGGTGATAGTGCAGCCCTTTATTGACGCAGGCTACAGCCGTGGCATAGCCAGGGATCACTGATAAATCATGGCTGATGAATACTATCGTAGCCGAAATGCCTTTTAGCACATCTAATATAATCTGCTGACCAGCAGGATCGATGCCAGATGTAGGCTCATCGAGAATCAATAGCTTTGGCTCAGCTGCAAGCGCACGCGCCATCAGCACTCGCTGGCGCTGGCCTGTGGAAAGCTCATTCAATCGCTTATCTTTGAAGGCAGCCATATCAAGCATATCGAGGTAGCGCAGCGCTCGGGCTTCGCGTTCGTGCTTATCATACGCCTGTAGGCTCATCAAGGTGGTATCCATCACATTCACAGGGAAATTCTTGATCTGGTCGCTATCTTGTGGCACATAGCCAACAAGCCTGCGCTGGCTCTCAAGCCTCTGGCCAAATATGCTGATGCTGCCCTGCTGAATGGGCAATAACCCCAGCATAAGCTTGATCAGCGTAGATTTGCCGCCGCCATTAGGCCCTATAATCACAAGGAAAGCGCCTTCGGACACTTGCAGATTCACATCAGCAAGCGTAGGCAGGCCGACAGACTTGTGGCGAAAAGTGAGATCGGAAATTTCTATAGCATTCATAAGATATTGCTTTACCATACTTCTTTGCCTACTGGCTTACCCCAATCCATAAAATCTGCATTATAGTCACCTGTGAAACCCTCAAAACGCTCTTGAATCGTTTTGTAAGCGCTTTGAGATTTTTTTATGTCATCTGTAGGAACATTGTCAGATTCTACATTTTCTAATAAATATCCTCGCCTCTTTCTCAGCGCCAGCGCCGCCTCATACGGTCTTTCAGAGGCACAGATCGCCGATGACACTGCTATGCCGCTATTACCGCAGCCTGCTAGCTGGCTGGCTGTGTCAGCATTGATGCCACCTATGGCTACTGTGGGCAAGCCTTGCAGATTCTCGACTACAGCTTGCATGCCATCTATGCCAAGCACAGGGCGCAAGTTTGCCTTGGTATTAGTAAAAAATACAGGACCCACGCCCGCATAATCGGCGCTTGCGCGTGCTAGCGCGCAATCTTGCTCATTATTGCAAGAATAGCCGATGATTAGCTGCGGAAAAGCCTTGCGCACAGCAGCTGGTGGTAAATCTTCTACGCCAATATGCACTCCATGTGCGCCCACAGCGAGCGCCATATCGACATTATTATTGATAATAAAGAGTATATCGCGATCGCGCAATAGCTCACGCAACTGTAGTGCTGTTTCATAGCGTTCTTTGGCTGTGTGGCCTTTGTCGCGCAGCTGTATGGCCGTGACTCCGCCCTCAATCACTTGTGAGACAAAGTCTGCAAGTGGTAGCTTTAGCATGGTGGTCTCTAGCACTAGGTATAGCGACATGTATTCTTTGATATTAGCTATCATAAAGGCTCTCCGATTCCTTCAATAGCGGCAAGCAGCTTAACATAAGATTCTTCACTTGCTGCACCATAAAGCACATCTATCTGATCGCCAGCATCTAGCACAAACACTAGATTATCAGGTGCGTTGCTATAAAAGCTTATCTCACCAAACCATTTTGAAAGCTTATATGGCAGCTTTGTAAGCCGTGATTGCAATGTCGATACATCATCTTTAGTGAAACTATAAAATTCCTCAGGATTATACTCAAAGGTAAACACAGCTTCATAGCTAAGGGCTGCGATAAGGAATTCGCTAGTGGTATTGGAGCTGAGCACCCATTTTTTACCATCATAGATATAGACTGGTGGATCTGCCAGCGTCAAGTCTTCTTTGCGAATGCCAGCTTGATAAACGCTTTGATTTTCATCAAGCAGGATCAAATGATCGCTTTCCACCACAGAAGATCCTCGCAACTCGTGCTTAAAGTGTTCTGG
>JAITWL010000320.1 GCA_031285285.1 Deferribacteraceae bacterium
CAATGGTTTCTGGCTTTTGCAGCTATAGGCACATTGGTTGGCGGGCTTCTGCATATTATTGTGGGCTATAATGCCAGCAGGGAATTTGGCGGCATGCCTATAATGGGCGCTATAGCGGGCGCGTTTATCTATTCGCCAGCGTTGAATGGCGTTGCGGCCATAGGTGACCTTCCTGCAAAACTTTTGACTGTGCCGCTTTTTGGTGTAGACTTGCGAGCTAGCTTAGGTGGTGTTATTGGCGTGATTTTTGCTGCCTTCCTCTTCGCTTGGTTAGAGAAACGCATACGCAGATTTGTGCCAGCAACGCTGGATTTGTTCATTGTGCCATTTCTCACTATGGTTATAGGCGCAGCAGTCACAATGTTTGTCGTTATGCCTATTTCTGCGCTAATAATGAAGGGTGTGACATTCATACTTGTAGATTTGGCGCTGAAACAATGGGGTGCGATAGGTGGCTATTTGCTATCGGCTTCGTTTCTCCCGCTCGTTATGCTTGGCATACACCAAGGGCTCACGCCTATACATGCGCAGCTTATCACTGAGCAAGGCTATACAGTGCTTCTGCCGATCCTTGCCTGTGCAGGCGCTGGGCAGGTGGGCATGGCGATAGCAGTGTATGTGAAAACCAAGAATGATAGACTCAAGAAGCTGATATCAAATGCATTGCCTATAGGCGTGCTGGGCATCGGCGAACCGCTAATTTATGGTGTGTCACTGCCGCTATTCTATCCATTTATCACAGCTTGTCTGGGTGCTGGCTTTGGCGGCATGCTGATAGGCTTAATCACATCCACCGTGGGCGATGTGGGCGCAATGGCCATTGGCCCATCTGGAGTGGTGCTAATATCATTGATAGCTAATGGTATGTGGTATTGGTATCTGTTGGGCATATTGACTGCATATGTCGGCGGATTCACGCTTACATATCTGTTTGGCTTTAAAGAAAGCATGCTAGAGAGGTTGAAATAACTGGAATAGCTCCATGCAGTCATTGCGAGGCTCGTCGAAGCAATCCAGACCTCAGAATTGCCACGTGCGCTCGCAATGACGGAATTGGTAGATTTACAAAATAAGGGAGAAATTATGCAAAATAATACTAATACAGCACATTTAACGACTGAGAAGCGTAATGATAAATCGGTGAATCTGGATAAAATGACAGCATTGGAATTTTGCCAAGTCATGAATGATGAGGACGCAAACGCCGTTGCTGCTGTTAAGGCTGCGATTCCGCAGGTCGCTAAGATTATAGACCTTGCGGCAGAGAAGCTTAAAAATGGCGGCCGCTTGGTATATATGGGGGCTGGCACTAGTGGCAGGCTAGGCTTGATGGACGCTGTTGAATGCGTGCCCACATTTGGCGTGCCACATGGCTTGATAGTCGGGCTGATAGCAGGCGGCGAGAATGCTTTTGTCAAGGCTGTTGAGGGCGCAGAAGATTCTCGCGAATTTGGCGAAGAGGATTTGAAGCGTATCGGCTTTAATAACAAAGATTTGCTCATAGGCATCGCAGCAAGCGGCCGCACACCGTATGTGATAGGCGGCATGAAATATGCTCGATCATGTGGAGCAGCTGTGGCAGCGCTATCGTGCAATAGTGGCGCGGAAATTTCTAGCTATGCTGATATTGCTATTGAGGCTGATGCTGGGCCAGAGGTGTTGACAGGCTCGACCCGCCTTAAAGCAGGCACTGTGCAGAAGCTGATACTCAATATGATTTCCACTGGAGCAATGGCACAGTGCGGCAAAGTGTACAAAAATCTCATGGTTGATGTGCTGATGACTAACGATAAGCTCCGCGAAAGAGGTCGCAGAATCATCATGCAGGCCACAGGCGCAGATTATAAGACTGCTGATGAATGTCTGCAAAATTCTGGCAATAGCGTAAAAACAGCCATTGTGATGGTCGCAAAGAAATGTACTAAGAAAGAAGCTGAGCAATATTTGGCTGAAAGCGGCGGATTTGTGAGCAGCGCAATAGAGAAATGATATGTACTACGACTGGAACATGATCTAAGTTCTCATTTATCCTAATTGTAGGGCGAGCGACCTGCTCGCCCCCTATGAAAACAGTTGTACGACTTTTTTACACCCCTAGAGGGTCTAGCAAATTTACCCAAAATATGTTTTTGATAGATCTTATTCCAATTCTTGATAAAATATGCCTTTCTCCTTCGTCATTGCGAGGCTCTGCGAAGCAATCTAGGATTCAGGATTATGATGGCCTCTGGCCAACAATTATTAGGAACGCTGGATTGCTTCGCAGGGCCTCGCAATGACGGAATTATGGAAACTTTAGAATTGGAATTAGAGGTGACCAATATGGGCAAAAAGCATAGGATGTTTTTAGCGAAGATTATCACAATATTATTGTTTTTGCATCTTGCAACAGAATTGATTCAAAGGAACAGTTTGGCAGCCTGACCATTCATGGGATTGATAAAGAATATGCTGGCAAGTATGCTATGGGCGTTACAAATCTTTTAACGAAAACAGAAAATGGTGCTGTTGTGTCGCGTCTACTCGTAATTGACGAGGGAAGCACAGAAAAAACCATTATCGGCAGCAAGATATCTCCTGATGGCAGTATCATGCTACAAGTTTGGCTGATACAGGCCGATGGCAAACTGGGAGTATACTTGAAGACGAACGAGTACAAAAAAGCCCCTTCGCTATTGGAGGTTGAATTCCAATAATGAAGGGGCTTGTATTTTTTATCCTTGCGATGACCTATTTTCACACGGATTATCTTTCCGCAATATCTTCGGCGCTGA
>JAITWL010000352.1 GCA_031285285.1 Deferribacteraceae bacterium
CTGCGGAAATATTTGCTGAGGGCGAATATGTGGATATCCAAGGCACTAGCATTGGTAAAGGCTTTCAAGGCGTTGTGAAACGTTATAACTTCCGCGGCGGTCGTATGACCCACGGTTCACACTTTCACCGCGCTCCTGGCTCTATCGGTATGAAAGAATTCCCAGGCGAAACTATGAAAGGCAAGAAAATGCCAGGCCATATGGGCAACCGCAAGGTGACCACCCAGCGCCTAAAAGTAGTGCGCGTGATGCCTGAGAAAAATATACTCCTTATCCAAGGAGCTGTACCAGGCCACGACAATGGTATTGTGTATATCAAAGCCACTGCGAAGCCTAGAAGGGCAGACGCTGTTAAATAAATAATAAGCCTGTAGCTGTGAAAGTTACAGGCTTTTTTGAATTTATGTCAACCCTCATACATATAGCCTTTCACAGGGGCACTCAGACCTTGTTCTAGCACTGCTAAATAGCGATTTAGTTCTTTTTCTTTCATAAGATGCTCCATTGTCAAAACATCGTGCGGTTTTTATTTGTGCTTTAAGTGTGCGGATTTAAATCACAAGGGCGCTATATAAGCATGCATTCTTGAATATAATCTATTTTTGTGCTACCATTCATTAAAATGATAGTCGCAGTATCCTAATTTTCTTATGCTTGTCAATAGCGAGGGTCTGCGAAGCAATTCAGGACAAAGGAATTTTTATGATAGTCATATTAGACGGCAACTCAATCGCATATCGCGCATTTCACAAGGCGCCTGACCTATCCGCGCCAGATGGCACGCCCACAGGCGCTGTGCATATCTTTTTCACCATATTAGAGCGGGTGCGCACAAAGCTAAAGCCCACACAGATCATCGCCGTGTTTGATGCATCTGGCCCAACCACGCGCCACGAGCAGTATCCCGAATACAAGGCAAATCGTGAGGCTATGCCAGAGGCACTTGCCACCCAGATGCTTACTATCCGTGAGCTGCTACCGCTGGCTGGCGTGCCTGTATACCGCAAAACAGGCATTGAGGCTGATGATATCATCGCCACGCTTGCTCGCAAGAGCGCTGAACCAGTTACCATCGTGACAAAAGATAAAGACCTCTTTCAATTAGTCAATGAGAACATCAAAATATACGACGATCAGACTGGGAAACAGCTGGGAGAAGAGGAAACTAAAACTAAGTATGGCGTGAAGCCTACAGAGATGCTGAGCTACCTCTCGCTGATCGGCGATAAATCAGATAACATACCTGGTGTGACAGGCGTGGGTGAGAAAACAGCCTGCAAGCTTATACAAGATTACTCCTCGCTCGATGGAATCTATGCCAATATTGATACTCAGAAGGGTAAACTCAAGGAAAACCTTCTGCGTGATAAAGAAAGCGCCTATCGCGCTATGTCGCTTATCGCCCTGCAAGATGTTACGCTATTTGAGCCTGAGCTAGCACGTGATCCTAATCAGCTACGCGAGCGCTTGTCCGCCTTAGGCATGCGCACAGTTGCCTTCTCGCTGCTTTCTGCTATGGGAGAAGTTGAGGCTGCTGCGGCTGCCGAAGTTGTGCTGGACTTGCCAATATATAATCTTGGTGAAGTCAAAACCCCTACACTAGCAGTAGCGCTAGATGGCGAATACTGGGTAACTGACGAAAATAGATATGAACACTTTGAAGAAAATCGCCATGATATCAGCAAGGCTGCTTTCTATGATGTGAAAGCATTTGCGAAGCTCTTGGGTCATGAATGCGGCATTATACGTGATTATTTGCTTATCAGCTGGCTATGTGAGCCTGATAATGGCACTATTCGCAAAGCTAAGACTGAAAGCATGGAACAATTCATCCCTCGTGTAGCTTATTTTGCCAAAACGCTTGACCAGAAGCTAGCTGAACTGGGGCTAGAGGAGCTTTATAGTGCTATCGAGCTCCCCGCAGCATATGCACTTGCTAAGGCAGAGCTAGCAGGCATTAAGCTTGATACCGCACAGGTGCGCTCGGTGTCAAACGTGCTCAAACAGCATATTTCGATAGTGGCCACACGGATAATGAATAGAGCAGGCTTTGAGATAAATCTTAATTCGCCTAAGCAGCTATCAGACTATATCTACTCCACCCTTGGTATCAAGCCGCTTAGTAAGACTAAGCTTTCCACGGCAGAAGATGTGCTAAAAGAGCTGATGACTACTAACGAAGAGCATCGCGAAGTGCTGGAAGATATCTTGACCTATCGAGAGTATTCTAAGCTGCTCTCCACTTACACGCAGCCACTCTTAGATGCAATGGGTGCTGATGGACGCGTGCATACTACATTTAAGCAGACAGGCACAGGCACAGGCCGCTTATCATCAATCGCACCAAACTTGCAGAATATTCCCGCCCGCGGAGAGATAGGCAAGACAATACGCAAGGCGTTTGTGCCAGCTGAAGGCTATGTGTTAGCCACTTTCGACTATTCACAGATTGAGCTGCGAGTGTTGGCGCATTTATCAGGCGATCCAGCGTTGAAAGAAGCCTTTGCAAGCGGACAGGATATACATTCTATCACAGCAAAGAAGATATTTAACCTAGAGGCGGTCGATGCCGACCACAGAAGGCTGGCAAAGGCTGTCAATTTTGGTATTATCTATGGTCTATCGCCCTATGGCCTTTCCAGAGACACAGGAGTGACCCCACGTGAGGCAAAAGAGTTTATCAATGCCTATTTTGCCCTATATAGCAATATTAAAAGCTTTATTGATTCAACTATTGAAAATACACGAAAAAACGGTTACTGTGAGACAGTGCTTGGGCGCAAGCGTTTCTTTGCGGATATTAATAGTCGAAACGGCATGATGCGTTCTAGAGCTGAGCGTGCAGCAATGAATGCGCCAATACAAGGCAGTGCAGCGGATATCATCAAGCTAGCCATGCTGAAATGCGATAAAATGATAACCGAACGCGGCTTTGATGCACGTCTACTGCTGCAAATACATGATGAGCTGCTATTTGAAGTGCGCCAAGATATAGTGGATAGCTTTATGCCTGCGGTACATCAGGAGATGGAGGCGGCATTTGCCCTGAATGTGCCGCTGATAGTGAATGGCGAAGTTGGCATGAGCTGGGGCGAATTGAAATAATTGAGGGAAGCATGAGCACAAAAGTAGATTCATTAGACATTACAAGCATTTATGCTACACCTGCTGTTCGCACATTTAAAACTATTGAGCTATTCGCTGGTGCTGGTGGACTTATGCTTGGTCTTGAAAGAGCAAGATTTGACTCAATTGCTTTGATAGAAATAGATAAAGATGCAGCAAATACTCTGAAAACGAATAGACCAGCATTAAATGTTATCAATGATGACATTGCAAATATTTCGTCATTGGATATTGAGGCGCACTTTGCAATACCAAAGGGAGAATTGGATTTACTATCAGGTGGTGCTCCTTGTCAGTCGTTCTCATATGCAGGAAAGCGTTTGGGGTTAGAGGATGCTCGAGGAACATTGTTTTACCATTATGCAATCTTTTTGCAAAAACTACAGCCTAAAGTTTTTCTTTTTGAGAATGTACGAGGTTTGCTTTCACATGACAAAGGGCGCACACATCAAACTATTATTGATATTTTTAAGGCCGAAGGGTACAGTGTTCAACAATGGTTGCTAAATGCTTGGGACTACGGTGTTCCACAAAAGCGAGAACGTTTGATTATAATAGGTGTTCGCAATGATCTTGCCAACAAGATAATAATACAAATGCCCAGACCACATGACTACAAACCAGTGTTACGTGATATTTTATTGGACGTTCCAAAAAGCGAAGGAACTCAGTATTCAGAATACAAAAAAAAGATCTTTGAAATAGTTCCACCTGGCGGATATTGGCGAGATATTCCAGAAAGTATTGCAAAAGAATACATGAAAAGTTGCTGGTATATGGGTGGAGGGCGAACAGGTATTTTACGCCGTTTGAGTTTGGATGAACCATCACTTACAGTGCTAACATCTCCTTCTCAAAAGCAAACGGATCGTTGTCATCCTATAGAAGCCAGACCATTCACTGTGCGGGAGAATGCTCGCTGTCAATGCTTTCCTGATGATTGGACATTTTGTGGAAGTATAGGTTCGCAATACAGACAAGTAGGCAATGCTGTGCCAGTGCAGCTGGCTTATGAAGTAGCAAAGCAAATATTTGAAGGATTGGTAAAATCATGAGTTGGCCATTATCATTCATTTCAGAGCAAAATTTTATAGAACATGTTAAAACCACCATTTTACAATATGGAGAGAAGCTTGAACCATACAATTTAAGAAAATTCAACAAAAATATAGTTGACCCTATAAAATTAATTTTTGACAAAACTGTGTATGGTTTTAATTGGGAAGCAATAGTAAAAGATGAAATTTTTCGCCAACGAGACAAGTCGAACAATAATGATATTGGGTATTTTCATCAGAAAATTTTTAAATATATAGAATTCTGTTCTGTACCAGATAAAGGTTGGGATGTGGTTTTTTCAAAAAATGAGGGGATATCCTTGCCTGATGGTGACAATGTTCACACTATATATGTTGAGATGAAAAATAAACACAACACAATGAATGCACCATCTAGCAAAACAGCATATATCAAAATGCAAAGTCAGTTGTTGTCAAATGATGATTGTGCATGTTTTTTGGTAGAAGCTATTGCCAAACATTCACAAAACATAATTTGGAAAACAACAGTTGATGGCAAAAACTGTAGCCACAAGCGTATTCGGCGTGTTAGCATGGATGAATTTTATAACCTTGTAACTGGCCAAGAAGATGCCTTTTTCCAAATGTGCATGGTTTTGCCAGAAGTTATTGAAAAAGTAGTGGCAACTACAACAACTATAGTTCCCCATGACACTGTGCTAGATGAACTCAAGTCTTTAGAACATGAAAAGGGATCATTTATTTTAGCACTATACATGCTTGGATTTAAAGACTACAAAGGTTTTTCCTAAACAAAGAGGAGTATCCATAATGGACAAAGTGAATAACATATTACGAGAAAATCATTTGATAAAATCAGAGCTAGAGCGGCTTGTGGGGCTTATAAAAGAAAATGAGACCAAGCAGCAAGGCTTTCGCCTGATTGAAGATGCCTTCCTTTTGGCAGAATCCATCGAAGATATGAATTCTAAGGCGCTCAAGTATCTGGAAGAGATATTTGATATTGATAAGGCTGTGATTTTTATTGATGCTGCACTATTTAGCATGGAGCAGCATCTTGGCGAAGGTTGCGAACGTGTCATCCTTACAGATGAGAAGGTTTTGCGCTATGCCTATGTGGAAAAGCGCCCCTATTTTGGCAATTATATTGATGGGCTCATCAGCGAATTTCACAAGCTTGAGCCGCTAGGCTCTTATTTGATAGTGCCTGTAATGGAGAATGGGCGCATCATTGCGAGCTTGAATATGTATTCAGCCAACGAAGAGAAATTTTCTGGAGATGCAGCGCATTCAGATTTTGTACAGCAGCTCTCTTCACGTGTCGCAATTGCGCTGAGGAAGCTCCATAATATTGAAGTGATCAAGTATCAGGCGCAAAGAGACTTCCTTACTGGGGTTTACAATAAAAGCATGATGCATGTGCTGCTAGATCGCTATATACAGCGCTATAAGCGTGAGGCAATTGGTTTTTCCTTCATCATCACGGATATAGACCATTTCAAAGTGCTAAATGAGCGCCACGGGCATATTATCGGTGATAATATCATGAAAGAGCTCACTGACCGCATCGGAAAGGTGCTTGATGATGATGAAATGCTTGGGCGCTTTGGCGGCGATGAATTTTATATCATCTCAAATCGAATCACAGATATTGATGTGCAAGCATTTTTTGCAAAAATCACTGAGGAAGTGGCACGAGTGGCAGCCGCATATGATGTCACCCATAGGATAGGCATATCAGGCGGCTATATCATAGTGCCGCGCAATATTGATATGGCAAGCAAAGATGCGATAGATATTGTAAAAAGCGCGGATGCTGGCCTATCTTACAGCAAGATGACAGGCAGGAGCATCTGCTCAGGGGTAATGAAGAAGCCTGTGGCGCAAACTGAGGAAGAGTAATAACAACAATTTTTTGCAAATTTGAGTTATCAAAATTAGGTGGATATGATGAAAAAGTTAATGCCCACATGCTTAATTCTGTTACTTGCATTGCTAACATTAGATGCGACAGAATTACAGGCTGTTGAAGTTACTGTTATTCCTGACGAAATAACTATTGTCTCTGCCGTTTTGCAAAACTGGGAAACCACAGATCTATGTATTTTTGAAACAGAGGCTGGTGAAAAGCTTGAGCTGCTATGCCATCCCGAATTTAAAGATTCATGGCTCACTAATGGGCCTTGGGTTAGCTTGCGCTATATCACAGAGACAGATAGCGGTAATCGCCTTATGCTTGGCTACGAGGCTGATTTTCAGAGTTGGTATGTTATGGATAGCAAAGAAGGCTATTGCCAATTTTATGATCCAGTAGATGGAAGCATTAGGCTTGGCTTCATATGCGATGCCAAAACACAAAAAGACATGGAGGCCAACACTGATAAGCTAGTCAATATCCATTTTAGCTATATGCTCAATGATGCACGTGATGACATTGCTGGCCGCAAAATGCTCAAATATAGCTTTGAAGAATTGGACGATCCTCATGGCGAGGATTTTGTCTCTGTGCAAGCCATATATGACAACATGGAAATAGATGAGACCGTGAATGGGCAGCCACAAGGCGTTTGCACATTCTTTATTATTGATGATGGTCCAAAAGAATTTCTATGTGAGCCTCAGCAAATCTATAGCGCCTCAGATATTATAGAGGAACAGCTTTTAATTGAGTATTCTGAAGATGGAAATGGGAACTTTGTGCTGCAAAGTGTAAGAAAAGACACGAAACCCACAGGTTCACCTGATTGACATGCGCGAGCGCGGCGGCAAACTCAAGAGATACCTCGATTTTTTCATCGGGATACCGCTGCTATGGCTAGCGGTCGTGTTTCGCCTGCTCTTTCGTCGCAAAAACACTACAGTGAAGCCTGCTTATGCCACTGGCGGCTGGGCGCAGCCTCAAAATGCGGCCATCTTGTGTCTTGCGGCTGTGGGTGACACTGTGCTACTCTCTGGGCTTATCAAAGCGCTAGCGGGTAAGCAGCTAGAGCTTGATCTATACGTATCTTCCGCTAATAAAGGGCTGGATAAGCTGCTACCGCCTGTGAATGCCATTTATTCATTCTCGCTAATTGAGATTCCACAGATGATTGAGCAAATCAGGCAACGAAAATATCAGTATTTCATTGATTCTTCCCCTTGGGCACGCCTGCCAGCTATAGTGAGCGCGCTATCAGATGCAATAATCACAATAGGCTTT
>JAITWL010000269.1 GCA_031285285.1 Deferribacteraceae bacterium
TGAATTATTCATCACTTGCTCGTGATATCGGCATAGATACGAAGACCGCGCAGCTGTGGATGGGGATTCTTGAGCGTTCTGGCTTAGTATATTTGCTGCATCCATATTCGCCAAATATCACGAATAGGATAATTAAAACGCCCAAAATGTATTTTTTGGATACTGGGCTATGCGCATATCTGACCAAGTGGTTGACAGCAGAAGCCTTGCAGCATGGGGCAATGGCAGGGGCAATATTGGAAACATACGCAGTGGGCGAGATCCTTAAATCATATCTACATAATGGCAAAGAGCCAGCTATGTGGCTATATCGGGATTCAAATCAAAACGAAATTGATATTGTTTTGGAAGAAAATGACACATTGTACCCAATAGAAGTGAAAAAGACGGCAAACCCAAGTTTGAGTGATTGCCGCGGATTTAGCGAATTAACAAAGCTGAAAAAGAAAATTGGCCTAGGCGCAATATTATGCATGAAAGCAGAACGCATGCCACTATCTCGCGAGGTCGTATCTATCCCAATTTGGGAAATATAGATTTTTTACGCGTTAAACTTTGCAAATATTGCTTCAATTTCTACCTTATACTTCTCAATCAATCCCTGCTCGTTAGCATTGGCGCTGAAATATGGCGGTACAGTGGCGAAAAAGCTTTGCTGCTCTGCTGCTGACAGGCCACGATCATACATCACGGTGTAGCAGATGGCGAGTTTTGCGGCAACATAGAGGAAGCGTTCAGCCGAGATGCCCAGCTCTTTTTGCACATAAGCGTTGGCTTCCTCAAGGGTAACACTTGATTGCAGGCCATCTTCAAGGTATCTATAGACTGCCTCACTCTTCAAAAAGGCTTTAAAATCTACCTCTGTAAGAGGTGGCTGCTTAGCAAAATTTTCCTCAGTGAAGGCACTTTCAAATTGAGCAAAAGCAGGAAGCTGTAATAATAGGAATAAAAGGGCAATAAATGTAATTTTATAAATTTTCATATCAACTCTCCTTGATATAATGTAGAGTATATGATAGGGAATTTAAAGAAGTATTTTTATTCCCAAGAGGGTGAGTATCCTTAAAGCCCCTAGAAGGGGTTGGGGGTTGTCGCGGCAAGTGCCGCGTGAAGCCAGCAAGGACGCTGGCGGCTAAGCGCTCACACGATGTGACGCATCCGATGAGGTGATATAATGTCCACTATTATTATTCCAGCGCGTTATGGCTCTAGCCGCTTTCCTGGCAAGGTGCTTGCAACTATAGGCGGTGAGCCTATGATATCGCGGGTGGTGCGGCAGTGTAAAGATACAATCGCCACTGATATACACGTGGTAACAGACGATGAGCGCGTGATTACGGCTGTGACCCCCCTTGGAGTCAAGGCTCATATGAGCCCTTCGGATATCGCCACGGGCACAGACCGCATAGCCTTTGTAGCTGCGAATCTGACAGATGATATAGTGATCAATGTGCAGGGTGATGAGCCATTTATCCCGCCGACATTGATTAATGAGCTGATCACCCAGCTAGAAGCTGAGCCTACGCTCAATATGAATAGCGCCTGCACGCCTTTTCTGCCAAATGATAATGCTAACGATGCAAACCATGTGAAAGTGGTGCTAAGCCAAGCTGGCTATGCGCTATATTTTTCTCGGCTGCCGATTCCTTTTGATAGGGACGGCAAAGCGAAGCCTCAACGATATAGGCATATAGGTATCTATGGCTATAGACGCAAATTTCTGCTACAATACTCAAAGATGGCAAAAACGCCACTAGAAGCAGCCGAAATGCTTGAGCAGCTGCGAGCGCTGGAAAATGGGGAACGTATCAAGATGATAATCACCCCATATAGGCCAATATCAGTAGATACGGCGCAAGACTTGCAAGAGGCTGTGGAATATTTTGAGAAACAGCGTGGGGCATAAGTCCGCGAAGCAGATAAAATAAAAGATTAAAACCTTAAAGCCCCTAGAAGGGGTTTGGGGTTGTCGCAAGACGAGCGTAGCGACTGAATTGCGGAGCGGCGTACCACAGGCGGGTCTCCCGCCGCGGATAAAGCCGCGATCCTCGAAGGTCGAAGACCTGAGAATAGATTGTTAGAGGTTAGTATGGCAAGGTATGTGTTCGTAACAGGCGGTGTGCTTTCATCGCTGGGGAAGGGGATCACGGCTTCATCGATTGGAGCTATTTTTAAGGCTCAGGGCTATTCGGTGATGATCAAAAAATTTGATCCTTATCTCAACTACAATCCAGGGCTTATGAGCCCATTGCAGCATGGAGAAGTCTTCGTGACAGAAGATGGCTGCGAAGGTGACCTCGATCTTGGGCATTATGAACGCTTTATCAATGAAAACACCAACAAAACTTGCGATCAAACTAGCGGCTTCATCTATTATAATGTGATCGAGAAAGAGCGCAAAGGCGGTTTCCTTGGCGGCACTGTGCAGGTGATCCCCCATGTAACAGACGAAATCAAACACAGCATACTAGAGGCTGATTCAGAATATGATATTGTGATCGTGGAAATTGGCGGCACTGTTGGCGATATCGAAGGCTTGCCCTTCCTTGAAGCTATCCGTCAATTGCGCTTTGATGTGGGCGATGAGCGCGTGGCCTATGTGCATGTCACGCCTGTATTCTATATGAAGGCTGCTGGCGAGCTAAAGACCAAGCCAGCACAGCATTCTGTACAGAAGCTTCGCGAGATAGGTATCTCGCCTGATATGCTTATCTGTCGTAGTGAATTGCCATTAAGCGATGAGATTCGCCGAAAGTTAGCACTTTTTTGCAATGTAAAAAAAGAAGCTGTGATGAGTGCAGTTGATGCTGCGCCACTCTATCAAGTGGTGATGAATATGTATCAAGAAGGCGCAGCCAAAGAGCTGCTAGCGAAATTTCAGATGGAAAATCGCCCTGCCGACTTGAGCCGCTGGGAAAAGCTGGTGCATACTATCAAAAATCCTAAGCAGGCTATCACTATAGCCATAGTGGGCAAGTATGTGGATGTGCGCGATGCCTATATCAGCCTCTCAGAAGCTATGCTACATGCGGGCTCTGTGCACCATACCAAGGTGGAGATCAAGTGGATAGCCGCCGAAAATCTTGAGATGAAAGAGCCAGCAGAGCTATTGGAAGGCGTGCATGGCATACTCATCCCTGGTGGCTTCGGTGAACGTGGCATGCAGGGCAAAATCAATGCCACCAATTATGCCCGCAATAATGATATCCCCTATCTTGGTGTGGGCAGCCTCGGCATGCAGTGTGCCATTATCGAATATGCCCGCTCTGTGCTAAAGATCGATGATGCTAATTGTGTGGAAGTTGACCCCAAGACTAAAGAGCCTATTATCACTTACATTGATGGGGCAGGCAAGCCTAGCAATAGAGCAGGCGAGATGCGCCTAGGCGCTCATACAGAAACATTGGCCGCAGATAGCCTGCTAGCACGCATCTATGGCAAGCTCGAAGTGACAGAGCGACATCGCCATAGGCTAGAATTTAATGATCATTACCGCCAACGCCTAATAGACGCTGGCATGAGCATAGCAGCCGTGGATAAGTATAGTGGCATGGTGGAAGCTGTGGAGCTAGCCAGCCATAGATGGTTCATCGGCTGCCAATTTATACCAGAGTATAAGTCGCGCCCATTAGCGCCACATCCAATATTTGTGAGCTTTATTGCGGCAGCACTGGAATATAATTCCAATTCCTAATAAAATATGCCTTTATCCTTCGTCATTGCGAGGCTCTGCGAAGCAATCTAGGATTCAGGATTATGGTGGCCTGGCCAACAATTATTAGGAACGCTGGATTGGCAACGCATGAGCCTCG
>JAITWL010000381.1 GCA_031285285.1 Deferribacteraceae bacterium
CCTGGTTTTCATGCTTTTATATGGCATAGGTTTGCACACTGGCTATGGAAGCTGAATCTAAAGATGCTTGCACGCATAGTGTCTCAGTTTTCACGCTTTTTGACAGGTGTAGAGATTCACCCTGGCGCGAAGATTGGCCGCAGGCTTTTTATCGACCACGGCATGGGCGTGGTGATTGGTGAAACATCTGAAATAGGCAACGATGTGACGATATATCACTGTGTTACGCTTGGTGGCGTAAGCCTAGATCAGAAAAAGCGCCATCCAACGCTAGAAGATGGCGTGGTAATAGGCACAGGGGCTAAAATCCTTGGGCCGTTTACTATTGGTAAAAATGCACGCATTGGTGCAAACTCAGTAGTGGTGCGAGAAGTGCCGCCAGAAACAACCGTGGTGGGCATACCTGCAACACCAGTGGCTGCAAATGACAATGCCGCTGAGCTTCATCATGACAAACTGCCTGATCCAACAGCTGATGCAATTCGCATGCTGACAGAGCGATTGGTAGCGCTAGAGAAAGAATTGGGACGCTCACACGAAACTCGTAGAACTAGTATGTAACTTGCAGTACCTCAAAATTTCCTTGCGACCTGCCTGTAATGCTCGTCTGTATTGCATTTTGGCGAGAATAAGTCATTACGAGGCTCTGCGAAGTAATCCAGACCTCAGGATAGCTGTCGGCCAAAGCCGTCATAATCATGAATTCTAGATTGCCACGTCGAAGACTCCTCGCAATGACGAAATAACGTTAAATGCTACAAGAACAGCGTTTCTGTAGCTTTAATCAAAAAAGAACAGAATAACCCTGGTGGTGTAAGTATGTAATTCTTGCCAATACCCACTTTATGGTATACTATAAAATTTAGATAGCTTTTTAATAAAGGTAACAAAAGTGAAAATAATTAAAAGAATATTCAAGTTTTTCTGGAACAACAAGATTCTGCGTTATGGATTTTTATCCCTGTTTTTAGGTGGGCTTGTGGGCGGCGGTATCGCTGTGTATATGCTATATCAAGTGGCACAGAGCCTGCCCCATGTGGAAGATTTTATCAGTAAGTATCGCTTCACTCAGCCCTCGCTGGTATATGATGCAGAGGGGCGACTCATGGCAGAGATGGGCACAGAGCGGCGCTATCCCATATCGATTGCCGAAATGCCTGCTGATCTTAAGAATGCCGTGGTTGCGGTGGAAGATGCCCGCTTTTATGAGCATTCTGGGATCGATTATATTGGTATAGCCCGTGCAATGGTTGTTAATATTCGTTCAGGGCGCTATGAACAGGGCGGAAGCACGCTCACCCAGCAGCTAGTCAAAAATCTCCTTCTCTCATCTGAAAGAAAGCTCATTCGTAAGTTTAAAGAGGCCGTGCTGGCTCATAGATTTGATAGTTATCTCACTAAAGACGAAATTCTTGAATTTTATCTAAACTACGTTAACTTTGGCCGTGGTGGCTATGGCGCACAGGCTGCTGCTATAGCTTACTTTGGCAAAGATGCTAAGGATCTGACGCTGGCTGAATCTGCCATGCTAGCAGGTATTCCACGTGGCCCAAGCATATATGCGCCTCACCTCAATAAAGAACGTGCCTTGCAGCGCCGTAATATCGTGCTATTGCGCATGTTTGAAAATGGCTATATCACAGAAGACGTCTATAACACAACTATTGAAGAACCAATAGAGATCACCAAGACTGCGCAACAGCGCGCACGCCTTGCGGGTTACTTTATGGATTATACACTAAAATTTCTCTCCGAAGAAATAGGGATCACTGATGCTGAAAGCAAGGGTTTACGCGTGTATACCACTATCAATATGGATTATCAAGTGTTGGCTGAGAAAGCAATACAAGAGAACTTGATCGAGACTTCCAAGAGTCATGGATACTATGGCCCTGTGGGAAATATCAATGAGCAGGTAGTTGATAATGTCACAGCAATGGAGCTGGAAGAGCTTGAAGGTGAAGAAGGTGTGGAAGTAGTCCAAACTCTCGAAGAGAAACTACGTGTGCCGCCATATTTAGAGCCGTTAGGTTTCAAAAAAGCTGTGGTGGCAGCTGTCGAAGATCAGCAGCTCCTAATCAAATTTGATGATGATACAGAAGGAAAAGTCTTGATGAAAGACACACGCTGGGCGCGTGCTAGCAAATTTTCAAGCATCCTATCTGTAGATGATATTATCTATGTGACATTGAAGGACGAAAAAGCGCAAACCTATGACTTGCAGCAAGATCCACCGATGGAAGGCGCATTGATGGCTGTAGATCCAAAGAGTGGGGCGATCTTAACAATGGTGGGTGGCTTTGCCTTTGATAAATCAATGTTTAATCGCAGCGTGCAGGCTATGAGACAGGTGGGAAGCGTATTTAAACCGATAGTGTATGCCACGGCCATTGATAATGGCGCGCAACCAATGGCGAAGATACTTGATGCGCCTGTGCTTGCTGGCGGTGGCTGGCGACCAGGAAACAATGAAGGTCAATATTATGGCCCAACCACAATAAAAGAAGGGCTCACGCGTTCACGAAATGTAGTCGCAATCAAGGTGGCAGAGCAAGTGGGCATACAAAATGTGCTTGATTATGCAAAGCGCTTTGGCATCACATCTAACCTGCCTGCTGACTTGACTGTGCCAATAGGCTCTGGTTCTATCCCTTTGATAGAGATGGTTTACGCATATACCACCTTCCCAAATATGGGCACAAGGCCAGAAAGACCATTTTTTGTGACCCGTGTGGAAGATATTGATGGGGAAGTGATATTTGAAGCCACTCAGCCGCCACAAGTGCCCGTAATTAGTGCTAACACTGCAATGGTGATGAATGACATCCTGCAAAACGTTGTAGAAAAGGGCACTGGCTTCCGCGCTAAGGAAATCGCTAGGCCTGTAGGCGCGAAGACAGGAACCACTAATGAAAACCGTGATGCATGGTTTATCGGCTATCTGCCTAATCTGGTGGTAGGCGTGTGGGTAGGCTTTGATGAATTTGATAATGCTGTGGGCTATGGCGGCTCTGTTGCTGCGCCAGTGTGGGTTAGTTTCATGAGGTCGATCATTCGCACTGTGCCTGCGGCTGTCTTCCCAGCAGCAAAGGGCGTGGTATATCGCAAGATGGATGTGCGCACATGGGAGCCAACGAATGAGCTCATTCAGTATGAGAATGGATCTTTTGAGCCATACGTATTTGAGGAAGAAGAGGGCACTGAGGTTTCGCTACGATGACGTATATGTTTAGCCAGCACCCAGCGGCTTT
>JAITWL010000064.1 GCA_031285285.1 Deferribacteraceae bacterium
AAGCAGGAAGCGGAGCTAGCCCGCCTCCACACTATTTTTATGCTTAGCCTATCAGCTGCAGAGCGGATTGAGGCAGGGCATTGGCTTGTGCGAGCATTGCCACAGCAGAATTGACGAGCACTTGGTTTCTTGAGAAAGTCGCTGTCTCATCGGCCACATCCAGATCGCGTATGCGAGATTCTGATGCTACAAGGTTTTGCCTTGATGTATTCAGATTCTGCATAGTGTATTCCAAGCGGTTGATCTGCGCACCTATAGTTGCTCTTGCGC
Organism: Deferribacteraceae bacterium; assembly: GCA_031285285.1. Classification (GTDB taxonomy): domain Bacteria; phylum Chrysiogenota; class Deferribacteres; order Deferribacterales; family JAISNW01; genus JAITWL01. The sequence goes on from JAITWL010000064.1 coordinate 271, forward strand.
TATTGATACGCTCAAGTGCTTGGTCAAATTTTGTGATAGCCTTCTGGGCGTCTTTCATAGTGGTCACATAGGCGTTATCTATCTCCAGAGCAGCTGTGTCCATCTGGCCAATCGACACATCGAATGTCTGGCCTTCATTTGCGCCTATCTGCACCTCTGTGCGGTTATCCACTACGTGTAAGAACATTTCGCGTGGCTCTTTTGTAGGCGTAAAGCCTATTTCACCTGATACCTCATTGTAAGATGTGACTAGCTGGGGATTCTTAATATTCACATCTATGCCATCAATTATACCACGTAGCTTGTTATCACCAATAGTATCTTTGCCTATCAGCTTGCCAGTGTGCGCATCTTCCACAGTGACAGTCAGCGAGCTATCTTCGCCTTCTTGTATAGTGGCTACAGATAGGGCATTGAGTATGCCTTGGTCGCCTATTAATTTGATCTCTGAGCGTTCGCCAGTGATGCCGCCTTGGAAGATAAATGTACCTGCCACTGCGAGGTTGCCAGAGGCTTGTGCATCTGCTTCTGTCACATAGCGCACTAAGTTTCTATCCACCACAGAGTTTCCGCTGCCAAGACCTAAATCAAGAAGCGCCTGATTCATCTTATCACGAAATTCTTGCACTGTGTCATCAGCTTCCATAGTGATGATTTGCTGATTTCCATTGGCAAATATAGTCAGCTCGCGGGTGTTATCAAGCACCATACGGCCATCAGGGTTAGTGAATAGCGAGATATCCTTTAGTTTGGTATCAAGCTCGGCCACTTTGCCGCGCGGTTGGTTAAATTTAAACATACCAGCAGTGCTATCTCTTAGCCCAAGCTTCAGCTGTGAGCGATTAGTAGTGCCCGAAGAATCCATCTGGGTATTATGAATGTTAAAGTCGTCTAAGTTTGTCGATGGTACACGCACCTCCATGCTACCTATATTCACGTTGGCATCTATGGCTGAACCTGCGGCCTGAGCCACTGTTGCCTGCACCAGCACTTTGTCTTTCACCACCATTCCACCTGTGCCAGAATAAGCAATGGACATGCCATTAAAACTAAGTGAGCCGCCAGCAGAAGAGGCTGTGTAAGTCGCACTAACTGTGTTTTCGATACCTGTGAGCGCATCTATGAATGTCACTCTGAAATCAGCAGTGGAGGCTGATGATGCATTATTGCTGGAGCGCACAGTTTCGATCATATAGCTGCCTGTGCGGCCTGTGGCTGTGCCAGAAGGAGTCACAGTGAGGTTTAAATCTTGCAGCTTTTGCCCTGCGATATCCACCCTATTAAGAATAGCATTAGAGCCAGGCTTCACGTTCACTTCTAGGCCATTAGGATAGTAGTCGCCTACGATATAGCTTTTTTTGATATCAACAGTCGCGCCTGATACATCCACGCCTTTGATATCCATGCGGTTCTTGGTTGCAAGCACTGGGTTCACTTTCACATAGCTAGAGTAAGAGCGAGTGTTATCCACAGAAAATGCACCTGCGCCAACAGAGATCTGGCCTGTGGCATCCATCTCAAGCACAGCAAAAGGCTGATTATTAGGCGAAGTGCCAGCGAGAGTAGGCGCATTGTCGCCTGCTTTGTATGTAGGCATGCCAGCAGGGGTTGAAGCGGCCTGAGTCACTGCGAAGGCAAATTTATCCCCAGCGGCAAATTTTGAGCCGCCAATTGCGAATGAGCCCACATCAGCCAAGTTGATAGTGCCATTCTGGATGACTGATTCTGGCAGAGAATATTCTTTGCGTGCGCCAGTGTACCCATCATAGGTGGTCACTTTGAAGAGATTTTCAGTGGCAGTGGCATTGGTGAGGTTGCCATCTGCGACAGCTTCCACAACCACATAGCCAGAAGTCAATGTGCCCGCTGGAGTGAATACTACACTTACATTAGAATCTTCGCCAGTATCCTGTTTGCCACGGAGCACACCGATAGTATTCACGCTGGCAGGGATATTGGTGGCAACGGCGGTGTCCACAATCACTGACACATCAAATGGAGATTGTATCTCGCCATAGAGGCTAGAGAATGAAGCATCTTTTGTGCGACCGATATACTCAAACTGATAGTCATAGACATCCATAGTTTTTTCTACGCCATCTATATTCATGATATCTGACTTATAGATATAGTTGGTGCCACCTTTGGCATCAATGAGCAGCCTGTAGTTGCCTTCCTGTGGCGCGCCACGCACGATGGCCTCAAGGCTATCAGGGTCACTTGTGGACCAGATCGCGGCTGATTCGCCAGTGAGCAGCTTCTTGGTGTTAAATTCGGTGGATGTGCCAATGCGGTTAATCTCTTGTTTCAGCTGATCCACTTCTTTTTGCAGCTCGGCACGGTCATTAGATGTGTAGATACCGTTACCAGCCTGCACAGCTAGCTCCCGCATACGCTGGAGGATATCACCAATCACTTCCATGCCGCCTTCTGCTGTCTGCAAGAATGAGATAGCATCTTGGGCGTTCATCGAGGCTTTGACCATACCTCTGATCTGTCCGCGTAATTTTTCGGAAATCGCAAGACCTGAGGCGTCATCTGCGGCGTGGTTGATCCTAAGCCCTGAAGAAAGCCTCTCGATTGATTTGCTGAGCTGACTATTGGCCTTCGTAAGATTGTTCTGAGCAATAGTCGAATAGATATTGGTGTAGACTACCATCGCCATAATTACCTCCTTGTAATCACGATACTGCTGGGCATCCTGCCCGATCGTATGGCTATGTACTTCTATAGCTAGTATTGATATAAATAAAAAGCCAGCATAGCTCCGCATCTTGCGAAACTCGCTGGCCTGATTATCTCAATACCACATATAAACATTTTATTGCAGCTTTGTGTTGGTTCTGCACACCATAGATGCTTTATCCTCGCTTGGATGAACCAAGCTGTGGTACGCATCTGCACTCCGCTGTCGCTCCGACGGGCAAAGCCCGCTCCGCTTACACTCCGTGACCACCCCCTAACCCCTTCCAGGGGAGCATAGGAGGAACTTATTAAAATAAAAAAAGCTGGCACACCATCTACACTAAGATGGAGTAAGCCAGCTTGATTATCTCAATACTGCTAATTATATGCGACCGCCTTCCCACCTAGGGAAGGGGTCTCCAGATGACACCACTCGCTCTTGAGTTAATGCCTCTAAAGGGATTATCGGTGTTGCTTCTAAAAACTTTAGCGAAATTATTTCACAAAAATTTATTAGAATGCTAGCAAGTATGAAATAGCTTGCACATAGGTGTAGTTTCTTCCATCGAAGGTGATTCACCAGGTAAGAGCATATTTGCCAATTCATCTGCTGTGAACGTGTGCATGGTGAAATATTGCCATGAATGTGTGACATATTTTAGGCGGCCAATTCCGACATCCGCTTTATTCACGCCAGCACTTGGTGGCATAGTTGTCATGCTCTCCCATAAGTCTAAGCCTGCGCCCACCAAGTATCTTGGGTCTCCTTGGCCTACTAGCCGCGCTTGAAAAACAGCAAGATAGCCTGCAACATCGCTACGATCGAAGGTTTCTTGAGAATGTGGATAAAAGTGAAACCAATAATTGCCGCCTGCCTTCGCCGACACTCCCCCGCCATTTTCCACATGCATATTTGCATATGTTGCGATATCTGTGTCAAAATTATATAGATGGCCATTCGGGCTTTCCGCCTCTTGCACTAGCCTCCACGAGCCACCCTTTGTGTATACCCACAATTGCAAGTCTTTCACATGAACACGCGCCTCTGGATAGTTTATATCAGGGTTGGGTGCATCTTGAGTGGCAAACATATGCCCCCACACCATTGCCACATTCCATTCAGCTGGATAGCCATAAGGGTTAAGCCGTGGGACTCTATCCCATGTGGGATCGGTAAGCCTATAGCCCACACCTTCGTGCAGAAGCGACATATCGCCTTCCATAGCTGCCCTAAGAGCAGGATTACGGCTGCCACCGCCACTAGTACTGTCACCACAGCCCATAGATAGTATAATAATTAATAAAAAGAGCAAAAATTTGTTCATAATGCATCTCCCATGACTGACCATCGGTCAGCATAATTACATTGCTACTTTTTGTCAATTATTCATTTAACTCGCAGTACCCCATTTTTTTATAATAAACGAAAATCCTATAAAGTCCCTATAAAGTCCCCTTCACTCAGTGAAGGGGTGGATTGCGAAGCAAGACGGGGTAGCGGCGCGCCTGTGGCGCTTCTTATAAAACATGATAACAGTTATGGTTGCATATCCTAT
>JAITWL010000100.1 GCA_031285285.1 Deferribacteraceae bacterium
AGCAACTCGCCATTAATAATCATCATGCTGATTTGCTCAGCATCCATCTTAGCAAGAAGCCTCTCATGCAGTGCTTTGTATACTGGCATCATCTCCACTTGCTTGATTAGATAGCCATTACGCGATGTGGCATATGATTTTTCTATATCCTTAAAGAGATACAGAGTGCAGCGGCTGCCCATATACTTTATTTGCAGCATCACTTGCTTCACATGTGCAGATTTATAGTAGTCTAGCGCCTTCTCTAGCGACTCAAGGTCATTTTTGTCCATATCCTTATGAGCAGGCGAGATAGTGCCAGCGATGAAATTCACCTTATTATCGCGAAGATTATTGATGCGAGCGATTTCATACTCGGTCAATTCAATAAATTTAAGTTCATCAGGCTTTGTAGAAAATGGCGGGCGCGCAAGCGCTTCTGTTGCAGGCTGCTTGCTCTTGATAGCTTGGAAAAATAGGCTATCCATACCATTTACCACCACTGAGCTAAGTAAACCACCCGATACGCAGCCAGTGTCGATGCCTATCTTATTTTTCAGCTCAATCCGTTTTGCAAAGGCGTCATGGCCAAAGATATGGTATGGATGCATGCTTCGCGCTTCTTCCTGCATATAAGCATGTGTTTCTTCATATTTTGCCAAATAGTCATCCGCTGATAGGCGTCCATCTTCGCTTTTGCCGCCAAGGCCAACTCGCTGCTTGCGCTGGGAAGTGCTATCAAGCTTTCCGAGATATTTATTCTTGCAGACAGCATGGCTCACATAGAAATAGCGGCCTTTCAGGAAAGGCGATGCATGCTCATAGAGCTGTTCTAGCCTTGCTAGCGCCTCTAGATCATCTTTGAATTCGGCCACGGATGTGAAATAAGTTTGTATCAATTCATCATCAATGCCTTTGAGATCAAGCTCTTTATGAAAATATTTATAGATAAAATTTTCATGGTTGCCCCAGACTATCTTAAACATATCAATATTGTTGCAAACAAACTCAAGCAATTCACGGCTTTTCGGCCCTTTATCAATGAGATCGCCCAGCAGAATTATCTTTCGGCCATCCGCTGGCTGTATGTAGTCACCATCTATAGTGAATTTATTCAATATTATCAGCTCTTTCAGCTCATCAAGACAGCCGTGAATATCGCCTATCACTGTATATTGCGTATTATTATCAAGCATACACCTTTTGTAAAGCTCAGCATCTTCCACAACTATTTTATAATTCTCAAAGTCTCTTCCACGCACACGATGCACGCGGTTGTAAGTCTTTTTGCCCAGCTCACGCAGCACTTCTTTATTCAGTCGCGTGATATGCTTTGTCACAAGCTTTATATTGTAGTGCGCATCCAGATAGCTTAGATACATCGCTCGATCTGGATATGTGAAAACTATCACCTCTATATGATATTGATTTTTCAGCGCTATATTACGGATGTCTTTGCGAAAATCCTCGCTGAGGCCGATTGTATCCACTATGATGAAAGGCGCATTCACTGGAAATGAACTAAGGGCTTCCACCTTGGCATAGAGGAGATTGAAAGCCTGATCAGAAACATAGAGCATCTCTATATCATGCTTATGATATTGCGTGCCTATCAATTCATTGCGAATACTATCAGAGCTGACTATCTGCGCACCTTCAACTATTAAGTCAAGCTGTGGCTTGAGATAACGTTCAGCGAAGGTCGATTTGCCGCAGCCAGATGGGCCTACGAGAAGGAAGATTGTATGCAACTGGGTGGTAATTTCTCTAATCATTTTACTTTCCTTATAACAGCACCAACGCTCACTGGCACGCCATCGACAGTATCACCGCAGTTGAAAAATTCTATTGCTAAATCAGGAATGGTGAAATCCGCATGCTTAATAGTGTCTAACCACTGCTTAAATTCATCAGCTGTAAATTCAAATAAATGATCCTCATGTCGCAACTCGTCATCCTCAAAGAGGTAGAAGCGGTTAAAATCCTTATTAGGCGTGGTGATCACAAGCTGATGAAAGTTTTCTTGCTGCACCATATCGCGGATAAGCGCGGCAGAATAGTCTGGCGTGTTGTGCTCTATCACCTCAGTCATGATATAATCGCATGGCTCAGCCACTTCCAGCTCTGCAAATTGTTCATAGCTTTCATATGTAGAGTATTCCTCTATCTCCATGCGCTCAAGCCGCTTTATTGTGCGCTCTAGGCAGGCTGGGTCTTTGTCAATAGCGTAATAATGCTTATCTTTCAGCTTTCTGGAAAGTTTCCCAGCATAGATGCCGTCGCCGCAGCCAATATCCACGATATTTTGCTTGAAATCCAGCAGTGACACGATCTTATCAATACGCGAATCAAGCGTAGTGCCGCGGGTCAGCGCAATTTTACCAGTATTTGATTTTTCAAGCACTGGTCGAAATTTTTCAAAAACCTTCATATTTTGCAAAAAATTAATCTTAAAGATATAGCGAATATAATATGGAGAGTCGATTGCTGATAGGCAGCTCATGTTTTTTTCAATACCACTATCATCTATAAAAAAATTCTCACCATTGCGAATGATCACAAAGATCAAAAATAAATTAATATAGTTAAAAAGTTCATGCAAGCTTTTATTTGTGTAAAAGCTAAGTTTATAGTTTTTATGAGCCATTGTCTCCTGCTCAATATGGAAGCCTTCAATATATTTATTGAAAAAATCTATATATTTCTCGCTTTTTACAACAATTTGATTGATGATATAGCAATGCTCAAAGCCATCTTTATCATGCTCATGGCGCGATTTCAGCGTAGATCTAAAGCTTTCATCGATCACATTAAGCGCAGCTATAGGGGAATTATAACGGCTGGTGTTGATATATTCAAATTGCTCGTCTGCGTAGGATTTATATGAGACATCATTTGAAGCATCTTTAAAATAGCAGTTATATGTACCTTCAGCAGAATACCAGCCAAATAGATGACCACGGCGCAAGCTTTTGATCTGCATGCCAGAATTTGGATTTTTATAAATCACAAATGATAAATTTGGATTATTTGATTTTAATTGATAATATGCCATTTTTATAAAAATTCCAATAGTGTAGTCTTGTCAATGCTTTCTAGCGATAGGTCGATATCGCAGTTAGCCTTATCCGTAAGCGCTCCAGCCGCTTGCAGCACGCGATTGAGCGTGAGCTGTGTTTTGGTGCTTTGGTAGAGGAATTGGAAAGCATTTGTACTTTTTTCACTTATATTAGTGCTGATCCCGCGACCAAGCAGAAAGTGTAAAAAATAATACTGCTTACCTGAGCTATCAGAGGTCATCAGTCCAATAATCTCTTGTGGAGTAGTGATTTCCGCCTGCACACTCGTGGCGATGCTGCATTGGCTCAGTATATGCGATCTATCTTTTATATCGACCGAGCTAGTATCCACTATCAGCTTAAATGGCTGAGTGCGGTTGCCCTGCCAGCCATAATTATAGAAATTAAGCGTCATCAGCATGCCACCTGTGAAGCCCTCGCCAAACCAATAGGCTTCTGTCGCACCATTAGGCAGCGGAGCGGCTGTCATATCGCCAGAATAGAAGATGTCGCCATCACGATAGCTGCTATCCCAGCCAAAGCAGGCGCTTGCATTCACTCCATGTAAATCTAGATCTATTCGCTGCCTTTCATTATCTTCCCAATGCACGCCGAGGATGGCCTTGTCGCCAAGATAGACGGATGAACCATAAGGAATGCTGCCAAAGAACATCTTTTCACTCGTGGGAAAGGCATAGATGACCTCATCAGGGATATAGAACTTCGTGCCAGCAGTTTTTGCGGCCACTTGCCGTACAATCTCATTAAATATCAGTTCACGTGCTGGCTCAAGCTGAGGCTTGCTGCCACCATGATATTTTGTGGCATATATCTTCTGATTGCGTATTTTATAGGCAATACTTGCTGGATTAGAAAGCCTATAGCTGATGGCATTATATAGACGAACCTTCCTATAGATGCTTGCCTTTGTTAGTGCTGCTTGCAGGCCGTGCAGCTCCACTTGTGCAGCTGCTGTGACTGTATCAAGGAAGGCTGGCCGCAGTGGCTTATGATGCTGCTTCGCTAGCTTACGTAGCCTATTGATTTTAGCTATCAGCTCTGGCTTATAGTGCTTGATCTCTCTAAATGCCTGATGAGCTTTCTTGTACGCTAGAAATAACGGCTTATAGCGCAAAAAGATGCTAGCAAGCGGCGCCAGCGTGTGCTGCTCTTCATATTTTGTCAAAAGATTCAGTGCCACGGCTGGATTAGATGCTGTAATCTTGGCAATCAGCGCATCATTCTTGATGATTAGCGTATCACCAGTGCTAGCATAGATGAGAAGGCGTAGAAACTCCTGCGGATCTTGCGGCATGATGCCATAATGCTCATAGAGTGCCGCTTTCACTTCTCTATTTTTCACAGTGTCAATATCTATGTCATTTATGGGCAGCAGCTTAATAATAGCCATCACGGCCTTTACGCTCTCTGTGGAAAGCGCAACACCCTTTGTGATAAGGCTAAGCACTCGCTCCTTGATTTCATCATTGCGAAGCCCTTTGATGATAGTGATCTTCAAGGGCTTTCCTTCTGGAAGGCTAAGCGCACTAGTGGGCACATAGATTGCACTTTCGTCATAGACTCCAAGACTCTCTGCTGTATAGGTGCTCATGTAATGCAGCAGTTTATCAAGCCGTAAACGTGTAGCAGCAGCATTCTTCACTTTGTCAAATGATTTATAGAAGGCAGCTTGATTATATTTTCCTATATCAAAGCCATACATATCAGTGATACGTTTGATTTGCCACTTGATCATCTTGCCATAGGCCTTGCATTCTGGCGCAAAGAGAAAGCCGTAACGAAGCGTATCTTCATCGTCAATATCATTATGTTGAGGTAAATCCTCTATAGGTAGCGCTTTGAATAGAGTGAGTACAGCATTGATTAGCATGATTGCACCTGTAGAACCCGTAGGCTAAAATTGTAGATATAAAAATGTTAGGCGGGTGATATTTTGCCAAAAAGATTAAAGGAATCACCTGTGCCTAACAAGGCTAATATTGCATATAAATTGAGCATGGGCAAGTGAAAAAATCTCATAGCTCTTATAGATTTTCATTTGCAATACAGCAGATAAACAGATATATTCATTCAATCAATTTTGGAAGGGATATTAAATGGCAACAAACTCTCAAACTGAGTTAAAACGGGGATTAAAAAATAGGCACATACAGCTTATTGCGCTGGGTGGTGCTATTGGCACAGGGCTATTCATGGGCAGCGCCCCAACAATCGCTATGGCAGGGCCATCGATCATCTTGGGTTATGTTATCGGTGGGCTTTTCGCTTTTTTGGTGTTGCGCCAGCTGGGGGAGATGGTCACAGAAGAGCCTGTTGCAGGCTCAGTGAGCTTCTTCGCCTATAAATATGGCAGCAACTATATGGGCTTTCTATCTGGCTGGAATTATTGGATTTTATATGTTTTTGTAGGTATTGCGGAGCTTATCGCTGCTGCAGGCTATATGCACTATTGGTTTGGCGATGCTGTGCCCACTATTGTATGGGCGTTAGCATTCTTTATTGCGCTGAATCTGATTAATATGCTCACAGTGAAAGCTTTTGGGGAGATTGAATTCTGGTTTGCAATAATCAAGGTGACAGCAATTATCTTGATGATAGTTTTTGGCTCATACTTGCTATTTTTCACTAATAATATCGAAGGCGCGGCTGTGAGCAACCTCTGGAGCGCACCTACAGTTGGTGCACATGCAGGGGACTCGGCCTATGCGGGCTTTTTCCCAATGGGGCTTGCAGGCTTCATAATGGCGTTGCCGATCATCATGTTTTCCTTTGGTGGGGTGGAGCTGATAGGGCTCACAGCTGCTGAGGCGGATAATCCTAAGGTGGTAATCCCAAAAGCTACGAACCAGGTGCTATATAGGATTCTTATATTTTATATAGGTGCTTTTTTGGTGTTGCTATCACTGAACCATTGGAGCTATCTGGATTCTACTACTAGCCCATTTGTGTTTATATTCAAAAATATCGGCTTTAAATATTTTGCAGGGGTGCTGAATTTTATCGTGCTGACAGCGGCTCTATCTGTGTATAATAGCTGTGTGTATTCCACCAGCAGAATGTTATATGGCCTTGCTATGCAGGGGAGTGCTCCAAAGCTCTTTAAATCCGTCAATAGCCGTGGCGTACCAATAAAAGCTGTGCTTTTCACAGCGTTTTTGACATTATTGGTAGTGCCATTAAGCTTTAAATTTCCTTTATGGCATGAAGCATTTCAATTTGCAATGTCGATAGTGGTGGCGTTTTTACTGATAACATGGCTGATGATCACAGTCACACATATGAAATTTAGAAAGCAAAAGATTGCAGAAGGACATAAAACAATTTTCCCAGCAATGGCATATCCCTATGCAAACTATATCTTAATTGCATTTATAATGAGCATTTTCTTCTTGATGTTCACAAAATTAGGCATGCAGACAGCCGTTATCGCTGC
>JAITWL010000132.1 GCA_031285285.1 Deferribacteraceae bacterium
ATCATTGTCTGCTGTGTCTATTTCAGCAGAAAGTGCCAGTGTTGCGCCATATGCCATAAAAGAACGTACTGTGAAAATCATAAATGCCCCCTTCAAAGTTCATGCTGCATAATCGGGCATTTTTAGCAAGAAGTAAATCACCTGTTTATGGTTAGTCTGCTCACTATTTATAGTCAAAAGCACATAACTAGTTACGGTTAGCATCAGAATCTTTTATATTCCACGTAGCTTTTTCATAATATCAGCAGCGCTAACATTATATATTTCATTGATGTCCAGCTTGCTAAGCAAACTTCCGCCTGTCAATAGAGCCTTTTCCTCGTGACCATCTTTATAGACGTTGCCTAGGCCTATATTTGCCATCAGCGCATTGCAGAGACATTTACTATTTTTAGCTATTTCAGCTTTGCCACCTTTGGCCACATAGGCATTGAGCACTTCCGCTGGGCAGCGATAGCCTAAGCTGCCGTCGTCTTTGACATAGCGCTCACGCAAGTAGCCAAAATTGCATACTCGCCCGCGTGCTTCAAACACAGCCTTTTCAGAAAGCGTGTCTGGCACTTGAATCACTTTAAATGGGAAGCCTGTTGGTGAAGCCTCAGGGTCAGTGAAGACTTCACGGCTTGATTTTGCTATATCGGCCTTCAAATCGCTGCGTATGCCGCTTTCATTGGATATTAGGAATGGCGTACCCACTTGAATGCCTGCTGCACCAAGCGCCTGCGCCTCTAGGAGGCTTTCATGTGTGTGCCTGCCGCCAGCCAGCCAAAATGGCAGGCCGATTTCCTTCATTTTATCAAGGTTCACAGCATCTTTTTCGCCATAAATTGGCTCACCACTAGGCGAAAGCTCTTTTGTTTCTCTGGCTGGTGCATTATGGCCGCCAGCTATGGGTGATTCTATAATAAAGCCATTTACTTTGCCAGAAGCCTTCTTGACCATTGTCATCGCGAGAATATGTGATGATATGATGGCTAAAAATTCTGGCCGCTTGAGCGGCGCTTTCTGCATGAATCTTGAAGGATCAAAGCTCATCTTGAAGTCGTCAGTGCTCTTTGCACCTGTCACCACAAGCTTGAGCTGCGTAAGCTCATTCCTGCTCATGCTATCTAGACAGGCAGGGATGGCAATAGGGATGCCAGCGCCCATTGTGACATAGTCTACGCCTGCAAGCATGCAGCCATAGAGCGTTGCAAGTGTATCAGTCTGGGATTTCTCCAGCAGATTGACGCCAATCAGGCCACTATGGCCTTCTTTTGCAAGAAAAATCTCTGTAAAGCCCCCAGCCACGATCAAATCTTCCCGTTCGAGGCTCATTTCAGGTGTCTGCATTGGTATTTGCATATATGGCTCTGCTTTACCCTTCACCTTAAAGAATTTGTCGATAATTCTTTTGGCAATCTCTTCCACTGGAAACGCGGCTAATGCGCGCCTAACATGACCTTCAGGGTCACCAAGTTGCAAACGTCTAATCAAAATCTGATCTAGACACAGGCCAGATACTACCCCTAGGGCGCCACTGCGCGCCGCGACAGAAGACAGCTGCCAGTTGCTGACACCGATACCCATACCAGCTTGTATAATTTGAGGTAACATCAATGGGAACTCCTAAACATCTCAATTACCATAAAAGAATGTATTGTTAAAATCATAAATGCCCCCTTAAAGTTCATGCATTATGGGCATTTTTGCTAAGAAGTAAATCACCTACTTATGGCTAATTTGCTCACTATTTATGACCTAACTGTAATTAGTTATATATTAAAAAAAGCATGTAAAATCAGCACTATTTATGAACCACGCACCAATGATGCTAGAGCAAAGCGGCCAGCAGCACCCGTCTTCTTGTATACGCGCTTTAGATGCGCATGCACAGTGCTCACTGCAAGCTCTAGCTCAATTGCAATTTCTTTGTCTGTTTTTCCTAAGAGTAGTATTTCGATCACCTGATGTTCTCGTGGAGTGATTTGGTATTTTTCGATAAAGAGTGGCAAGAGTCCATCTTCTGCTGTCCATACAGGCGGAGTAGAGCTGAGTTCTTGTGCGAATCGCATTGACTCATGAGCCACTGAGAGCCGCACATAGAGATAATAGGCGCACATATTGAATATGAGAATCAGTGTGCAGAAAAGTCCGCCATAAAGAAATAGATCGCTTTCCATCGTGCGCCCATCATCTTGCAAAAGATGATTAGTATTGCTAGCAGCCACCAACCCTATCACCACAGCTGCAAATGGCATAAGGATAATCAATAACGAAAACGAAAATGGTACATTGGCAGTCATTTTTCTTGATACAAAATAGTAAAATACCGCCCAAACAACACATAGTATAGCTTCGATAAACTCGACAGTATAGAAAGCCAAATTGAACACATGTAGAAATGTAAAAGTGCTAGGCAGCATAAAGGCATAGAAATATAGAGTAAGGGAAATCATTACAAGCATTGCACTCATATAAAATGCACTGATTACAGGCAGCGTCCGATCACCATCTCTGCGACAGAGCAAGCCTAAAAGCAAGAGTAATAAGATTCCTAGAATATTGCTAAAGTTATCACCTATGACCAACCAGCTGGCTTTAGCAATGGGATATACAAAGAATATCAATATGTAGGCAGCAAGCTTTTTCCACCTGCCTTTTGGGCGGTGAAGCCTGCCAAATACTATATAGAATGCTATAGAATACAAGATGCTAAGCGACATTTCTGCAAAGACAAAGACATTGAGCATAGCAAAACCTTCCTTAAAAAATGTCATAGCATGAACTGCAAAGAATTGATATAAAAATCAGAATCTTTTTATTCTCCGCGCACCAAAGATGCCAGTGCAAAGCGGCCAGCGGCGTTTGTCTTTTTGTACACGCGCTTTAGATGCGTTTGCACGGTGTTCACTGCAAGATCTAGCTCCATAGCGATTTCTTTATCTGTTTTTCCAAAGAGTAATATTTCGATCACCTGTTGCTCGCGCGGAGTGATTTGATATTTTTCGATAAAGAGCGGTGAGAGGCCATTCTCTGCTGTCCATATGGGCGGAGTAGAGTTGAGCTCTTGTGCAAAGCGCATTGATTCATGCACCACTGAGAACCGCACATAGAGATAGTAGGCGCACATATTGAATATGAGAATCAGCGTGCAAAAAAGCCCGCCATAAAGGAAGAGACCGCTTTCCATCGCCACTATGCGCCCACTCTCATCTTGCAATAGCTGATTCATGTTGTTGATAGCCACCAAGCCTATCCCCACAGCTCCAAATGGCATAAGGGTGATCAATAGCGAAAATGAAAGTGGCACACTGGCAGTCATCTTCCTTGATACAAAATAGTAAAATACTGCCCAAAAAATATACAATATGGTTATGATAAAATCGACAACATAGGAATTAAACATATCTAAAAACACAGAAGTGTCAAACAGCATAAAGGCATAGAAATTTACAATAAGGGCAATCATCACAAACACTGCGCTCACATAGAATGCGCTGATGATAGGCAGCATCCGATCGCCATCTCGACGGCAAAGCAAGCCTAAAAGCAGGAGTAATAAGATTCCTATAATATTGGCAGTATTATTGCCAATTATCCACCAGCTGGCATCAAGTATAAGATAGCCAAAGAGCATCAATGCATAGGCGGCAAGCTTTTTCCACTTGCCTTTTGGGCGGTGGAGCCTACCAAAGATTATATATAACGCGATAAAGCGCAAGATATTTAGAAAAATTTCAGCAAAAACATTATACACAACGAACCTTCCTTTAAAACACCATGATAACATAAACTGCAAAAAATTAACATAAAAAATTAAAAACACTAGCGGATAAGATAGACTTAGTGTACAATCAGCGGGCGTTATTTTAGCGTGTGTGGCTAATTCCAATTCTAAAGAAAATGTGGCATTTACGTCATTGCAAGCGTAGCGCGGCAATCCAGATCTCAAGATGGTTCTAGATTGCTTCGCTGAGCCTCGCAATGACGAAGGATAAAAGGAATGGAATAACAATTAGCTAAGTTGGGAGCGGAGTTGTCTAATTCATATATAATCTCTCTGTTGCGCTCGGGCTTCGGAGTGTTAACAAGCCGTGTGTTTGGCCTTATTAGAGATATTGTCATCGCTGCAGTGTATGGCGCCACAGGGGTGACGGATATTTTCTTTG
>JAITWL010000282.1 GCA_031285285.1 Deferribacteraceae bacterium
ATGGCCTGCCAAAGGTGCAGACCACAGGCTTTGAGCTTTTTGATACATCTGGCTGGGGGCGCACAGAGCGTGAGCAGGAAGTAAGCTATCAGCGTGCTTTGCAGGGTGAGCTTGCCCGCTCTATTATGGCTATAGATGCGATCACAGAGGCTCGTGTGCACTTGAATATGGCTAAGGAGCGTATATTTGTGGAAGAGGGCGAAGAGTCGTCTGCTTCCGTGATTGTGCGTGTGCTGCCTGGGCAAAAGCTCACTGAGACACAGATCACAGCAGTTATCCATATGGTAGCCTCGGCTGTGGGCAAGCTTCTGCCAGCGAATGTGCAAGTGATCGATAGCAATGGTAATCTCCTAAGCGATTTTATGACCCAAGAAGGTCTTGATGCCAAAGTGGTGCAGACTCAAAAGGAAGCAGAGCTTGGCAAAGAGAAAGAAATCCTCTTGAAGATACAGGGCATGCTTGTGCCAGTGTTGGGTTTTGATAAATATGTTAGCCGTGTTAGTGTAGAGATGGATTTTAATAAGAAAGAGTCTGTCACAGAGGCTTTTCGTGATCCTCAGCCACGCTCTACATATGAGTTGACTATCGATCAGATCACCCGCGGCACAGGGCCATCAGGCGTTCCTGGTGTGGAATCAAACCTTGCTGAGCCAGACTTATTTGTGAATGGCATCATGAGCGAGTATCACAAGACTGAGGCCACGAATAACTTTGAGCTGACAAAGGAAGTGACACAGGAAACGAAGGTTGGCGGTGCTATAAAGCGCTTGTCGATTTCGGTAACTGTGGATGATAAGCCAACGCCTGTGGAAGCAGAGGATGGCACGCGGACTCTTGTGAAAGAGCCACGCACAGCAGAAGAGATAGAAAAGATTCGCACAGCGATAGCTTCCGCAGTAGGCTTCAATGCTGATCGCGGCGATGTTATAGAAATAGTGAATTTAGCCTTCGACACCTCAGAGGAATGGCTTGCTGGAGGAATGTCGGAGCAGGAAGAGCTTATGGAATGGGTAACAGTTGGTGCAAAATATCTGGCAGCAGTCTTCATCCTGCTTCTATTCTACTTGATCCTCGTAAGGCCGATACTCAAACGGCTTGATAAGGCTCAGGATCTGGATGATGAAATGCTCGGCGAAAGCGCAATTGATGCACAGCTCTCTGCAATTGATATAGCAGTGGGCAGCGAATCAGGCTTTCCGAAAACTGTCGAAGAGCTTGAAAGAGAAATCGAATCTGAGCTTGACGAAAGCGTGCCAGTGGATGTGGAAGCAGTTAAATCTAAAGTTATGCTGAAGAAAATAGAAGAATCAGCAAACGAAGATCCAGAGATGATAGCGAACCTTGTGAAGGCGCTACTCAAGGGCGGCTAGGATATTGTAGACAGGGGGGGTTTGCCCGCCCGATTTGCAAGATTATAGTCGCGAAGCGGATAAAAATTAGAGGGTTAAATACCTTGAAGCCCCAAGATGGGGTTTGGGGTTGTCAGCAGACGAGCCACGCAGTGGCGACTGAATGCTGGAGGCGGCGTACCGCAGCTAGGCTTTGCCGACGCGAGGATAAAGCCGCCGATCCTCGACAAACGAAGTTTGGAGAATAGTATTATGGCGGCGGCGAATGCAGAAGCAGCAATGCTGCAATCACTTTTAGGGAACAATCAAGGCAACTCACAAGGGATGCGCAAGGCAGCCATCTTGATGATTGCCCTTGGCGAGGAGCTATCATCCAAAATCATGGCGTTTTTGGATGATGAAGAAGTGTCTGATCTCTCTCGCGAGATTGCGCTCACTAAAGTTGTGCCACCAGAGCTGATAGATGAAGTCATAGAAGAATTCTATAATATGATGCTGGCGAAGAAATTTATCGCCAAAGGCGGCCTTGAATACGCCAAATCAGTATTGGTGAAGTCTCTAGGTCCTGAGCGGGCGCGGAAAATTATCGACCGCCTCACTAAGATGCTGGAGCAGTCAAGCGGCTTTGAATTCTTGACAAAGATTGACCCTAAGCAGCTGGCAAAATTTATTATGAATGAGCACCCGCAGACGATTGCATTGATACTGGCGCACCTTGACCCCTCGCATGCGGCGGAGTCTATGGCTCAGTTGCCAGAGGATTTGAAATCGGAAGTGGCTATCCGCATAGCAAACTTGCAAGATATATCGCCGACGGTGGTTAAGACCCTGTCGAAGGTGTTGGAAGATAGATTTGAAGCCCTGTCCTCGTATAACGTTGAGGTGGGTGGCGTCAAATCTGTGGCTGAGATATTCAACAGGATGGATCGTGTCACCAGTAAGATGACTCTCGACCGCTTGGAGAAGGATTCGCCAGAACTCGTAGCCAAGATTCGCGATATGATGTTTGTATTCGACGATATCAAGGTGCTTGCCAAGACATCTATTCAAGAGATCCTCAAGAAGGTGGACAAGAAAGTGCTCACTTTGGCGCTAAAGGGTGCCGATGAGGATACTAAGGGCAAATTCTTTGAAAATATGTCTAAACGTGGCGTTGAAGGCATGATGGAAGAGATGGAATTTATGGGTCCTGTGCGTTTGAAAGATGTTGAAAAAGCCCAGCATGAGATAGTTGCGATAGTGCGCGAGCTCGACGAGCAAGGCGTTATCAGCATCGGCGGCGGCGAGGAGGATGCATTTGTCTAGAATACAATGCTTTGATTGTGTACAATATAGGCAATTTTATGGCACCTCTGTCGCGGCAGAGGTGTCTTCATGTGGCGAGAAGGCAAAAAAGCCTATTGTGATAGGAATAGATCGAGTTTGATCCGTGGAATATGCGTGTAGGTGCGTATTTACAGCGTTGCACTAAAAGACTATCTTTGTTTATATGCCTTTGCGCTCATGCGTTGCCAATCTAGGATTGGGGTGGCCGACAATTCCCCTTCTTTTAGAAGGGGTGGCAGGCAAAGCCTGACGGGGTAGTGGTCCACAGCCTTTAACTATTGATAATAACTACGCATGTAAGCATTACAACTCACTGCGTTAATTATGCTTACTGATTTATATTGTAATGCTTACATGGAAAGACTGTCTTTCTGGAGGAAGAATGCTAGAGGGAATGTTTATAACTAATGCATAAGGTTATAAAACACGATGACATCAAATATTTGAATAGACTGCAAAGCTTCAGTGTTGAGGAGTTTTCGTCAGTAGAGCGGGGGGTGACATTTTTTGCACTTCACCCCTTCAGTGACGAGACCTCTGTACAGGATGACTCATTTGCATTTTCTAAGGAGCGCAAGGGCTATAGCTCGGCAACACCATCATCAATGTTTACAGAAGCTCCTCTGGACGCTTTTGATAACAATCTTGAGTTTGATGCTAGCCGAGGGCCGCGGCTTTTTGGCTCTTTTGATGACGATTTGCCCACTGAGGGCAACGATCTATTCTCAAGGCTAGGCAGTGGCGAAGTAGAAATCAATGGCAACCCCTTCTTTGAGCAATTTGGCGATGCTGATGGCGCAAGTGCTGAGCCTAGCTTTCAGGAGTCTGATAGCTCTCAGGCACAGGCAGCTGAAGATGATAGCATGTCTTGGCGCGAGACAGAGAAGATGATCGAGGGAATGCTAGAGGAGCAGGTCGCTATAGCTGATGCTGCCCAGAAGGAAAGCGCTCAGCTTAAAGAGCAGCTAGCAGCGAGGGATCAAGAAATGGAAGAGCTTCGCAAGAAGCTTGCCGCATTGGAAGGCTTGCCAGCAGAAGTGGAAAAAGCTCGTCAGGAAGGCTTCACCCGCGGCAGAGCAGAAGGAGAGGCTAGCGGCACAGCAACAGCCAAAGCAGCGGCTGATGCCGAAGAAAAGCGGCGCTATGATGGCGAAAAAGCAGACTATATGCAGACTATCCAGACTAGCTGGAATGAAGTGCTCACTGAGATAAAGAAATATGATGATGCCGTGAAATCAATGGATGAGCAGATTCCAGAGATAGTGGTCGGCTACTTGCGCGAGTTGATAGGCACAGAGCGCAAGCTGAATGATGGCTTTGTGGTGAACCTTATCAAATCTGCAATATCAAAACTCACAGACAAGCAGCAGCTTGTATTCACAATCAATCCAGACGATGTAGATATAGTGACAGAGGCCTTCCCTCAATATGGCGTGTCTATCGACTCCAGCGTGCAGAAAGGCGGCGTGAAAATCCAAACTAAAACTGGTAATGTGGATCTAAGCGTGGAAGCGTGGATCGATAGCTTAGAAAAGCAAATCAATGAGCAGTTGAAGACAGCTTGAGACAAATGCTATGAACTCCACCAGCGAAGGCCGCAAGATTGTTAGCGAAGCCCGCAAGATTAGTGTTGGCATCTGCTATGAGCCGCCAGCCGCGGGCAGCGGCGCTGATATGCAGGATATACTCACCCAAGCAGCATTCTTGCAGCAGCATATCCCTTACCCTACAAAGCTAGTGACTTACACTGGCGATGTGCCTGCTTTTTTACACAATCTAAAGGGTATAGATATTGCGTGGAACTTATTCGAGAGCTTTAATGGCCTTGAAGAGCAGCAATACCTTGGCGCGGCACTACTTGAGCTTGCGAAGATTCCATACACAGGCACAAAGGCAAATGTGTTGTCCTTCTGTGCAGATAAGCGCATTGTGCGGGCGATACTGGCGGCAAGGGGCATCAAAGTGCCGCAGGGCTATATTTTGGGAGAGTTAATAAATCCCCCTCAGGATAGTCGCTGGATACTCAAGCCTGCAAAGCTGCATGGCTCTGTAGGGATAGGCGATGCCTCTATTGTGACTGGCGTGGAGCTTGCAACAACAGTCTGGACGATTAACAAAAACGACCCGTCATTAGATATCTTTGCTGAGGAGTATATTGATGGCGATGAATATTCGGTGACGCTCCTGCACACGGCAGATGGCTTTACCGCTATAGCGGTAGCACAGATGCAGTTTATCAATTATCCGCCAGATAAGCCTCGCATACTAGGCTATGAAGCCAAGTGGAATGAAGATAGCGCTGACTATGCGCAGACTGTGCGTAGCTTTGAGGTAGATAAAGCGCTAGCGCGTAAATTAGCCACTATTGCCGAAGATGCGGCGCGAGCACTAGAGCTATCAGGCTTCGCGCGCATAGATTTTCGCGTATCAGCTGATGGCACAGCTTATGTGATAGACGTCAACCCAAACCCGGGCTTGGGCGAAGATAGTGGCTTTGTGGCTGCTTGTGTGCACTCTGGCAGAAGCATAGGCGAAAGCTTGGCGGCGATTATTGATGCAGGAGCAGAAGCCCCAAAGTAATCGGAAGGATTAATTAAAATGAAAACACATAGACCAATCCAAATCATCCAGTATGATGAGCATAGCATAACAGAAGATATACTTGAGGCGCTGCAAAAGCGCGGCTCTAATAATGTGTGGCTACGAATCATTTCTATGGCCAATATGGCTTTTTTGGATGAGGTGATCAAGCATTTTGGCATCCATGAGCTGACCTTAGAAGATATCACAAGCCCTGAGCACCCCACCAAGGTTGAGCAGACAGAAGACTACACCCTGCTTATCATGAAGCGCATCTATGAAGAAGATGGCTATGTGGAAACCATCCAATTTAGCATCATCTTTGGTGAGGGCTTTTTGATCACCTTCGGGCAGGCTGGCAATATTGATGTATCAACATATATTAGGAGTATGCATGGCAAGGCGCTTTCTGTGGAGCAGGTGGTCTATCAGCTGATCGACCAATTGATCGATAGTTATCTTGATTATGCCAATAATTACCAAAATAAAACTGACGATATAGAGGATTTGGTGCTTGAATCAAGCGGAGCTTTCAGCCTATCGGCGCTTTTTGAATTTAAGCAGAGCATGCATCAATTTCGCCGTGTGGTGCGGCCTGCAAGGGATTTGGTAGAATTTTTATTGCGACCCAAATCGGCTATATTCTCAGAAGAGATGTATCCTTATCTAAAAGATCTTGCCGATCACGCTCGTCGAGTGGTGAGCTTGGCTGAAAATATCGAGGAAACGCTCACTAGCCTTCATTCTATCATATTGACACAGTTTCAATATAAGCTATCGCGCACGATGAATCTTATGACGGCTGTGTCGGTGATCTTCCTGCCGCTGATGGTGATCACAGGCATCTATGGGATGAATTTTGAGCATATGCCTGAGCTTGCGTGGAAGTATGCCTATCCTATGGTGCTAGGCGTCATGGCTGTGATAGGCATCACGATGTTTGTATTCTTTGTGAAGCGGAAGATGATATGATGCATAAGATCATTTTCCTAGATGCCGTAGATTCAACCAATAGCTATCTTTTAGAGCATGACGAGCCCGAAGGCACTGTCTGTGCTAGCTTAAATCAGACAGCAGGCCGCGGCCGTAGCAGCAGGCAATGGATAGTGCAGCCTGGCGACTCCCTCGCTTTTTCTATGCACCTGAAAGAGATACCAGCAAATAAGCTTATGGGCGCACAGATCGTGGCGGGCTATGCAGTTGTGGAAAGCATTTTGCCTTGGCTCGGTGCGAGGCTCAAGTGGCCCAATGACCTTGTCTATCAAGGTAAAAAGCTCGCTGGCCTGCTGATCGAGACGCGCTTCATCGGTAGCACCATCAAAAAAGCCGTCTTCGGCGTTGGTATCAATAT
>JAITWL010000178.1 GCA_031285285.1 Deferribacteraceae bacterium
CATATCTAATCAATATTTTGCCTCTCTTGATTTTGGTTATTTTGCTGATGACACATCTATCATGCCACTTTTGCATACATGGTCGCTATCAATAGAGTGGCAGTGGTATTTTTTGTTACCATTTTTGTTGCTTCTTCTCATAAAAGGCTTTAATGTTAAGGCGTTACCATGGGTGCTACTAACAGGCTTTGTGTTTCTGGCATATCTCAGTATAAAGTCAAGCAATACTCCTGAGCATTTGCGATATTATGCCTTTGAGATGCGCTGTTTTGCATTGTTAGCAGGTGCGCTTGTGGCTATTATGCCGTATAAAGCTGTAGCTGATAAGCTGCCTCGCTGGTTAAACACTATATTGAGCTTGATAAGCCTATCTTTATTGCTGCATCTAGGCATGATAGGGGAGCCTATAGCATATTATCCCAATACGTATTGTCTTGTGGTGGTATTATCAAGCACTTTGCTGATAGTGTTAGGCTCAGCAAAGCGCAAAACATTCGTTTGCAAATTTATGTCGTTCAAGCCTTTTGTGCTGACTGGCCTAATTAGCTATTCACTCTATAGCTGGCACTGGCCAATATTTGCGATTGGTAGATATAAATCTGTTTATGTGGGTGCTGATAAAATTGCTTTGCTGATAGTGATTTCGGTTTTAGTGGCCATAGTAAGCTATAAGTTTATTGAAAACCCTCTGCGTAAGCTACATAAAAGAGTGCCTCTGATGGCAACGCTAGCAATACTAGTGCTTATTCCAATATTATTAGTGTATCATTTTGATATATGGGCAACGAAGCGTATGGGTATGCTTGAGCTCAGCTCAAATGCGGTGAAGGCTACTGGCTATGGTTGCCATGGCAAGCCAATTAGCACAGATTTAGCGCAATGTGTATTTGGCGACACTGAAAAGCAGCCTTCAGTATTAGTTATGGGTGATTCATGGTCTTATCATGCGACTGGCTTCGTTAATGTGTTGCTGCAAGATGCAAAAATGGCAGGGCTTGGCCTGACAGATGGCTCAATAACGCAATTTTTTAATGCTACACAAAAAGGGAGAGAGGCTATCCGAGATAGAGATCTTGCTGTTATTGCAAGTGGCAAGTATAAATATGTGGTGATGGCTAACCCATTTGCGAGATATCTTTCTGGCTATCATCCCATCTATAATGGCGATTTCAAAGGTAGCTATGAGGAGCTATTCTCTTGGGCTTTTGGTAGCACTGTTGATTTTATCATAGAGCATGGTGCTACACCTGTATTTATCACAGGTGTATACGATCTACATGAGGATAACCCATACTCACCTAATCATAGTGGCTATAAGTATGACTACAGCAGATGTGGTTTGGGAAACAATGCATTCCAATGCTCATTTGAAGACAATATGATGACAGACCCATACGAGCTTAAAATACAAGCGCTATTGGCTTCATTCAAAGAAAAGTACCCACAAATCATCATTATTGATTTGCATGAACTCCTCTGCCAAGATGGCCGCTGCACAGCCATGATAGATGATCAGCCACTATATACTGACAAATTTGGTCACATCACGCATTATGCCTCACATAGGCTTGGTGAAATGTATCTAGAAAACATTGGGAATCCAATAATTTTCGATCAATTGAATGGTATTTTGGATGAATAAGGAAATTATTTTGCATTTTTAGACCCAATAGTCTATATTTAAATTTAGATATAAACTATCGAAATTGGTGAAACAAAGACTTTTTGCAAGTGAGTTGCAGAAATCAATTGTAGGCGAGAAAAACGGAACTATAGCAGTTTTTGTAAAGGGGGAAGCCGATTTGCTGCCATTTGAGGAGCTATTTCGGCTGAAAGAGTTGTATTATTTTGGGTAGGCTAAAACGTTGGAGCAAAGAGGAATTAAAGGGGGTTACCAATGCCAAAGCTTTCTTTTAGGATGCAAGTTTTATTACCAGTTTTGGTTGCAGTCATTGCTGCATTTATTTTTGTGGGGATTTCGGTTTATACATCTTACAAGCATGAGGTGGAAACTTTATCTACGCAGTATTCATGGGCATTTGCGCGCAATGTAGCCAAGGATATTGACAACAAATTTGCCAGAGCAACTGACACCATTGATAGCTTAGCTAATGCGGCCATAACGCTTAGCGCCACTGGCGAGGCCGATCGCATCTATGGCGATGAAGAGCTGATTTATAAGTATCTAGAAAATATGGCGAAGGCAAATAGCGGCATCTTGGCATTTTATATAATCTGGGATGAGGCAAAATATGCGCCAGAGGTATTTCAGACTGGTGGTAAAATAACTAGAATGGCAAAGCCTGATACGGCATTTACTAGCGATTATTATACCACTCCATTGAGCTCAGGCAGGCATTATATCACGCCTGTGCCACGTGAGGCAGATTATGATGGGGATAAATACACCGTTATGACGCTTTCGCGTCCTTTTGAGGTGAATGGTAAGACTGTGGGCATTGTGGGTGTTGATATAGCTATTGATGATATTATGCAACAGGTAGCAGGTGTACAGGTGTATGACACAGGCTATGCTGCGCTTTTTTCGCCAACACAGACCTATCTAGCGCATAAAAATCCTGATGCAATTGGGCAGAAAGATGAATTTACCCAAGAAGAAATCACAAAATTTAATAAGAATGAAGAATTTATAAAAGTTGAGCTATCGAAGGTTTCAGGCAAGCTGGTGGATGTCTTCTTTGTGCCTATCCCACTATCTCGCACAGCCACATTCTATTATATAGGCTTGATGGTGCCAATAGATGAGATGCTGGCAGATGTGAACTCTGCGCGGACAATGATCATAGCCATCGCGTTTGCGGCAGCGTTAGTAGTATCAATAGTTGTGCTATTAGTCGTTCGTAGCCTGATGCGTATGGTTGGTGGCGAGCCAAAATTGGTTATCTCAAGCGTCAATAAGATTGCTGATGGCGACTTCTCAGTGGCCGTGAAACATGACCCCAAGGACAATTACAGCCTTGTGTTCTATATCAATAGCATGGTTGCAAAGCTGCGGCAGATTATCGCGGATAGTATGCAGGTGGCAGATGACTTGAGCGAGGCCTCAGAAACATTGTCTGCTGGCGCGCAAGAGCTATCGGCAGGCATGGCAAGCCAAGCAGAGCAGACAGAGCAGATATCCAGCGCTGCAACTGAGATGAGCGCAACCACCGAAAGCATTGCGCAAAGTGTTGATGAAGTTGTGGAAGTCACTAGCGATGTTGAGGCCAAGGTGGCAAGCAGCGTGACTGTGGTGGAAAATTCTCTGAATGAAATCAATAAGGTCAAAACCACTGCTGATGCCGCATCGGAGCTTATCAAGGGGCTACAAGAAAAATCATCTGAAATATCAAGTATTATTGAGACTATCACTGCGATAGCAGATCAGACAAACCTCTTGGCGCTTAATGCAGCGATTGAGGCTGCGCGGGCAGGCGATGCAGGTCGCGGCTTTGCTGTGGTGGCTGATGAGGTGCGCAAGCTTGCGGAGAAGACTCAATCGTCCACTGGCGAGATTAGCTCACTGGTGTCAAGCGTGGAAAGCGAGATTAGCCGCGTCACAGAATCAATGCAAGGTGTTAATAAGCAGGTGGATGTGGGCGTGCAAGCTTCGCAAAGCATCACCAGCGCACTACGCGAGATTGATGAAGTCGCGTTAAAATTGCGTGATATGATGCATAATATCTCTGGGGCAACTCATGAGATGAGCGCCACATCGGATCAGATTCAGGGCGATATCGCAGGCATAGCTGCAGTGTCTGAACAGGTGCATGTGACCACCGATCACTTGGCAGAGAATGCCACAGTGCTAGATCGCATTTCGCACCAGCTGCGCGAGATGATGCACCACTTTAAGCTTGGAAACCTTGAAGATAGTCAAGAAGAAAGTGAGCATAGCAAAGAGCTTAAAAAGATTAAAAAGAAAATTAAGTCATAAAATCATAAAATAATTTGCATTGTGAGGGTCAATGGTCTATATTTAGATTCAGATATAGACCATTTAAATGATAGGAGGTTTTCGTATGCAAGTTATGCAGATATCAGATTTTAAATCTAATCTTTCGGAAGTGATTAGCAATATTGATGCAATGCCTATCTCTATCACTCAAAATGGGTCTGAGCAGGCAGTGTTAATGAGCAAGCACGAATATGATCGCATGATGGATACAATGTATATGCTAAAGATTGTATCCCTTGGCAAGAAGCAGATTGAAGAAGGCAAAACGTATTCGCTTGATGAGGCAGTGAAGATAGCTGCTGACGCTGCGGAAGATGAAGCTTGAGTATGTATCGTATTGAATTAACCAGCGATGCGATTGATGATTTGGCAGATATATGCTGCTATATTAAAAGGAATGATTCAGTAGAATCTGCAAAAAATATAGTTGAACAGATAAAAGAGACCATTAGCGCTCTTAATGAAGCTTGCAATGGTAGCTATCCACGAGAGCTTTTAGCTGCTGGAGTAAAAGAGTTTAGGGAGATTTATTTTAAGCCATACCGCATTATATATACAGTCATTGGTGATATAGTGTTGGTTGTGCTTATTGCTGATGGACGCAGAGACTTGCAGCGAATATTGGAAGAAAGATTACTCAAATAAGATAGAGTGACGCTTTATGAAGGTTTTAATTTATGCACTCGCCATCACTTTTTGCTTAGCAAGTGTGGTAATAGCGCAGACGCGTGTAGCCGCGCCAGCCGCAGGCAACGCGACAGCTACGCCAACGGATAACACGACTGCAACGCCAGCTGTAGCAGATAATGCAACAGTTGCCACTGATAACGCGCCAGTGGAAGACCCATGCATAGAGCTAGCAGCTGAAGATATTGTGCCAGATGGCATCACTATGTATGATGGCAGCCCAATTAATGGCCGTGCCTGTGTGTATGGCGCAAGGAAGCGATTTAGCGCTATCCCTCCTGTGCTGGTGCGTGAGATAATGTTTGAAGAGGGCGTGCGGGTGCTTGATAAGCTTTATTATATGGACGGTGTGCTCTCGCAAGAGACCAGCTATAAAGATGATCAGCTGACAGTAAAGGTGTATTACCCCAGCGGCACATTAGCCGAAGAAGCAAATTATAAAAATGGCCTGCTGGATGGGGCTAATATTAAGTATCATGAAGATGGCTCGTTAGATGCGGAGCTTAGCTATAAAGCTGGCAAAAAAGATGGGCTTGTGAAATGGTATCATGCTGGCGGAGTATTAAAGCAGGAGAGCGAGTTTAAGGCCGATCAACTATATGGGCCTACAAAAATGTATGATATTAATGGCACAGTGGTGATAGATGCTGTGTATAAAAATGGTAAAAGGGAAGGCTCTTATAAGCGCTACTATCCAGATGGAAAATTGCTGGAAGAGTCTAATTATAGCAATGGACAGCGCGAAGAGAGCTATGCCATTTACAATAACGAAGAAAAGCCACTGGAGCAGGCTACTTACAAAAATGGCCAATTCGATGGCGAGCGCAGCATATATAATAAAGCTGATGCGACGCTTTGGGCAAAGATTACCTATAAAAACGGTATCGCTATGAGTGGTGTTTATGGGGATGGCAAAGAATGGAATAGAGCCGAGCTGCTGAACTGTAGCAGAGGCGTGACCAATGAGTGTAGGGAAGAATATAGATAATGCGCTAGAGAGGCTGTGGCGCTTCTTAACTGGGTGCATGCTTTTTGTTAATGAAAAAGGATTGTAAGGGTGAATAAAGAGATTCTCCGTGAAACTATGCTAGCTGCGAGGCTTTCGCTTGATAAAGTGACTGTTCGTGCAGCTTCTCAAACCATCACAGAGATATTTTTAGATAAATGGGGGCATTGCGAGAGTTTTCTCTTGTATAGCCCTATCAAAAACGAAATAGACACAGCTTATATAGCTGAGGCGCTATGGAAGGCTAAGAAGACCGTGCTCTATCCCCGAGTGGATGGCGATATGCTATTATTGGGGGTGTGTCGCTCTGCTGCTGATTTGCAAATCGGCCGTTGGGGCATATTAGAGCCGCGAGAGCTATTCGATAGCAGCAACCACATGCACATAGATGTGGCTGTGATTCCGGGAGTAGCCTTTGATAAGGCTAACCACCGCCTCGGCTATGGCAAGGGCTATTATGATCGTTTTCTGGCAACGGCTCACATAGGTCTGAGCGTGGGCGTTGCTTACAAATGGCAGCTGGTTGAGACTGTGTTCCCTGACGAGCACGACCAAGCTGTCAATATTGTCGTGGTTTAATGCACGATAAGTTCCGTCCCGATCCTAGAAGGTGTGAGTGCAGGCGGATTTACTCCGCCAAGCGTGATTAGGATGCGGGCGGCTGGTGCACACATGGATGTGGGCGCAATCGTCAGGGACGAAGCGCGGCATGGAGGCCGCGGATTTAGTATTATTGTGGAGGGTCTGATGAGTATTTTAGTATCGGTATTATTAGCTTTTGCAGCGCTCGTTGTGGGCACAGCGGCTGGTATACTAGGAAGAAAATGGATGACAGACCGAGAGAATGCCCGTCTCGGACTGACAAAAGATGAATTGATGCAGCGGGCAAAGCGTGAAGCAGATGAAGTGGTGAAAGAATCGCGTCTGGAGGCCAAGGAGATTATATTCAAAGGTCGCCAAGAAGTGGAACGTGAGATGAAGGAAAAGCGCAAGGAGCTCGGGCATACCGAGCGCAGGCTTGAAACTAAAGAAGAATCACTTGATAAAAAGCTGGAAGTGGCGGAAAAGAAAGAAGAGCTACTTAGCAAGAAAGATGCTGAGCTTGATAAAAAGCTGAAAAACGTTGAAGAAATCAAAGTTCGCGCTGAAGAAATTCGTGATAGCTTGCTGCACGAAGTGGAAAAAATTGCAGGCATGACAGCAGAAGAGGCCAAGCGCACACTTGTGGAGCAGATGGTGCAGGAGGCGCGCAACGATTCTGCACGCCGCATCAAAGAGATAGAAGAGGAAATCAAGCATGAGTCTGAAAAGCGTGCTCGCAGCATAATAGCGTCATCTATACAGCGTGTAGCGCCTGAGTATGTAGGTGAAATCACTGTGACAGTGGTCAACCTGCCTAATGATGAGATGAAAGGCCGCATCATTGGCCGTGAAGGTCGTAATATCAGAGCTTTTGAAGGTGTCACTGGCGTGGATATCATCGTGGATGACACTCCAGAGGCCGTCATACTTTCGTCATACGATCCATATCGTCGCGAAGTGGGCAAGATGACTCTTGAGAAGCTCATTGGAGATGGCCGCATACATCCAGCGCGGATTGAAGAGGTCTATCTCAAGTGTAAGGCTGAGCTGGATAAGCATATACAGGAAGTGGGCGAGGAAACAGCCTTTAACCTTGGCTTGCATAATATTCACCCTGAGATTATCAAGCTGGTAGGCCGTTTAAAATATCGCACAAGCTATGGTCAGAATGTGCTTGGCCATGCAATAGAGGTGGCCAAAATCACAGGCATGATGGCCGCCGAGCTTGGCATGGATGAGAAAATCGCCAAGCGTGCTGGCCTGTTGCATGAT
>JAITWL010000288.1 GCA_031285285.1 Deferribacteraceae bacterium
GTGTTTTAGTTATTTGTATATTTGCTTCTGCTAATTCATTTGCAGCGGATTTGCTGCCACTAACAAAGGATGGCTTTGGCGGAATAAAGTGGGGCTCTGAGTATTCAGATAAGCTTGGAATGAAAGAATGCGATGATTATGGGAAGGTGATAATTTGCACAAAAAGCGATGAAAGCTTAAAAGAAATTGCTGGTGTGCCTGTAGATGTTGTGTATATATTTAAAGGAACTATTTTTCACCATATTCGCATCAGTTTTAAAGGCGCACAGCATTGGCTTACAATCACAAAATCGCTGACCAATGCCTATGGCAAATCACGATATGATACAGATGAACGTGTTCGCAATGGTTTTGCTTATTCTAACATAATAAATGGAATTGGAATTGGGGGAGGATATACTGTTGGTAAACAAATATTGTTTGTTGAATCTTTGCCACCTATAGGTATTGAAGAGATAGCTACAAATCGCTTTAATAAAATGGCATTATCTATATTTACAGACGCAGAGCGCAATAGTTTAGAGGGTTTTTTGGGCGCAAAGTGGGGCATGACAGTTAAACAAATTCCACAAAAAATTATAATGGTGATGAGCAGTGATAATTGGGAAACATATTTGCAAATCGAAAATCTTTATTTTGGTTCCATTCCTGTGAGTTCTATAAGCTATTTGTTTACAGATGGCAAGCTTGGTACAATAAATATAGATTTTGAACTCACATACACACTTGAAGATCCATTAATTCTTCTGAAAGATATTCTTGAGCTAAATTTTGGTAAATTTAAAGAGTATAAATCAGGATATATCTTATATCTTCCCAAAACAATTATAAGCATTGATAGAACAGATATTGGAGTGCGAATATCAGCCTTTAAATATTGAGCGTAAATTGAAAATTAGGAGAACTTTTTATGGAAGAGAAAAAATATAGACAAGAATATAATAAATTCCTTGAGCAATCAAAAAATTTAGAAGATGCATATGAAATGTTAAGAGATGCTGCTGTGAATTATAGTAATATCTCTGATGTCTTTAAAGAGTCGATGAGTGCTACTAGTCCCATTATTGGCCCATTAATTGCTTTAGCAGAGAGGGCAAAAGTCAAAGAATTTGAGAAATTGCTGGATCTAATAACACAATATGAAGATGCCCATGTTAAACTTAGGGAGTTTAAATCACCAGAAAATCAGGCAAAATTATTGAATGGTGCTATGTTTCAAGAAGTAACAATGAGAAAGTACAATATTGCTATCCAACAAAGTCAACTTGAAGGAAACATCAACGAATTGGAGAAGAAAATTGATCCAATGATGAACTCAATAAATGAAGTAATCGACAAAAAGCAAATGGAAATTGATAAACTTCAAGAGTATAAGGCTTCTCAAACTAAATCCACTACACCTCAAGACATTCCTGAAGGTGAACCTAAT
Organism: Deferribacteraceae bacterium; assembly: GCA_031285285.1. Lineage (GTDB taxonomy): Bacteria > Chrysiogenota > Deferribacteres > Deferribacterales > JAISNW01 > JAITWL01. The sequence goes on from JAITWL010000288.1 coordinate 1,430, forward strand.
GGCACACCTGTTCCACAATCAGGCTATGATTTACTAGATCCAACTAAACCTATGCCTATAGCTAGCAAAGATCCTGATGTTATGCCAGAAGTGAGCAAAACCACTAAAGCTAACAACAATAATAAAATTGTTGAAACTTGTAGCAACGATCTTACTATCAAAATAAATGACACAATCATGAGTCTGGAAGGTAAAATAGTTGGATTTGACAAGCAGCTTAATTCCATTGAGCTTATCGTTTCAGACACCAATGAAGTGCTTCATGCCCTCTCTAATATTATGCTAGGCATGCCAAGTGCTGTTACAGTGGGCGCATCGCTAGCAGGTGCTACACTAGGCAGCCAAGCGCACGACACTAGAGCAAAAGCTATGGTTGCCCCTATTCTAGTTGGTCAAGCCCACGACGGCATAGACTCCATCCCTCGCGAAGGCACATGGCTATTAGACAAAGGCGAGCGTGTCATTGATTCTCGCACCAATGAAGATCTCAAAGCTTTCATAGCTAAATCTAATGATGACGAAGTTGTCCGCCTTTTAACACAGCAAAATAGCTTGCTAGAAAATACTTATAAGCTGATTGATGAAAAGCCTACACCTGCACTTGATAGCTCGCTAACAGCAACAGGATCAATGCAAAGCGGTGTGCTTGATTTAAATCAATTTGCCGATCTTGGTGCAGAAAGTGCCACGCAGCAGTTGCGCGATCTTAGCTCTGCCGCAACTGAGGCCGATCGCGCCTTTATAACCCTCGATGAAGGCATGGTTTCAACAAAAGCGATGTTTCAAGATATTGATAGTGTTTTTAAGAGCACATTCAACGGTGGCACTGCCTTTCAAGCTATATTTGAAGGCGGCGGGTTGGATGCGCTGAAAAACAACTTGCATGAGCAATTAGAAGCTTATGCCATGCAGAAAACTTCACACCTACTTATGGAAGCCGCATATGAAACAGCGCTCGGCGCAGCGGCCTTGCTCAATCCACTAGCTGGCAACGCATCAGGACACTTTGCAGCTGCTGCGCAATACGCTGGAGGAGCTGCATTGATGGGTACTTTTGTTAAGCTTAGCGGCAAAGCTCATGATGGCATGGATTATATCCCCAAAGAAGGCACATGGCTACTTGATAAAGGCGAACGCGTGGTTGATGCTCGCACCAATAAAGATTTGAAAAACTTCATGTCGCAAAAAGGTGGCGATGTGAATGTGAATATTACAATTCATGGCGGTAATAAAGAAAGCATCATGAGTGCTCTGCCAGATATGGAACAAGCGATTATCCATGCTGTAGCTGGCAATATTATTAACAATGGTCTGGTCAAGCGGGCTATTATGGATTATACAAGGTAATACTCATAAACTCCTAAAACAAAAATCCACTTCAATTTGCGAAGGGGATTTTTGCGTTAATATGCAACGTGCTATGGCACGCTAGAGTTCATGAAGTGGAGTCGGAGGTAGGATGTAGGATGAAACAGACAACGCCTAGAAGCTTAGCTAAAATATCCGCCATCTTGTTCCGTAATACCTGTAATTATTGCTGTTTTCACTATTTTCCCTCAGTTCTCCCATATTTATCTTCATAACGTACTATATCATCTTCACCAAGATACGCGCCTGACTGCACTTCTATCAATATCAGCGGTAGCTTCCCTGGATTTTCTAGCGCATGTACTGATCCCATCGGCAGATATATTGATTCATTTTCGTACACATTATGCACTTTATCATCTCTGGTGACTGTCGCCGTTCCCTGCACCACTATCCAGTGCTCTGCACGATGAAAATGCTTTTGCAAAGATAGCTTTTCGCCAGGATTTACTGTAATACATTTCACCTTATACCTATGGCCTGAATCAATGGAATCATACTTGCCCCAAGGTTTGTAGACTTCGCGATGCAGCCTGTATTCATCGCGGCCATCTTCCTTCAAACGTTCTACCACTTTTTTCACATCTTGTACGCTATCTTTAGAGGCTACTAATACCGTGTCCTTAGTCTGTACCACAATTAGCCCTTCCACATTAACCACAGCTATTAGTGCTGATTCAGATTTAATATAGCTATCTTTGCTGCCATAACAGATCACATCGCCTTGGATATGGTTGCCATTGGCGTCTTTGTCGCTGATTTCCCATAATGAGGACCATGAGCCAACATCGTTCCATTGAGCATCAAGCGCCACCACAACTCCATCGCTTGTTTTTTCCATCACAGCATAGTCGATAGAATCAGCTGGGCAAGAGACATAGCTTTCATTGATATGTATGAAGTCATCAGTATTTTCTGCGCCATTATATGCCGCTACGCAGGCAGCAAGCATATCTGGATTGAATTTTTCCATCTCATCAATATATTTTTGAGCGCTAAATAGAAACATGCCGCTATTCCATAAATATTCTTTTGATTCAAAATATTTGTTAGCAGTTTGCACATCAGGCTTTTCCACAAAACGGACGATGTTAAACGTAGCTTCACCAAG
>JAITWL010000296.1 GCA_031285285.1 Deferribacteraceae bacterium
ATGCTTACATGCATAGCTGTTACCAATGGCTAAAAGCTGTGGATCACTACCCCGTCAGGCTTTGCCTGCCACCCCTTCTAAAAGAAGGGGAACTGTTTCGTGACAAGCCTTCCTGCAAAATTGCTCACACCGCTCCCAAATGACAATCACTCACTCCAAGGTATTCGGCAAATTTGGCTATTTACATTAGCTAATCTTGCTTTTCAACTCGCGCACGATTCCAAGCAATTTCTGCCCTTCCATAAAAAGCTTCATTTTCTCGTCTTCGTTCGTGATCTGGGAAAGCTGCCGCGCATTGGCTCTGCGGGCATTTTCGTAATAATTAAGCTGAACCTGATATTTATTATTCACAGCCTCTGCGTACACATCTTCACATGCAGAATCCCTGATAATAAGCTCAGCAGTAATTTGACCTAATTCAGGGTCATTTAAAAGGACATTTATGTTAGCATTTTTTTCAGATAATTCAACTATTTTATTAAAAATAGTTTGCATCGTCTTATCCTCAAAATACGCTGGACCAAGACCATCTACAATAGAATATATCTCCTCTTCCGAAAGCTGCAAGAGGCAAGATACTAAGTTTTTTTCGCAGATATTAATAGTGCTGCTTTTTTTTGAAACATGCTCCACAATTGGCTTCTTACTGCGGCTTGTGGCATTAACATCAGCCGAAAGCATATCTAGCGATACACCAAAAATTTCCGCTGCCTGCGCCGCATAATGATCGCGCCGATACGGATCTCGCAGTGTTTGCAACATGCTTTTTATCTGCTCTAGGCGATTAAAGCGCTTGTTATCGTCTGTAGCGTCTCTGCGAGCTAGCTTGATAGTGTATGTCAGCAGATCTTCTTTTGTATCAACGATCTTGGCGAAGGCATCCACACCTTTGCCTTTAATATAAGTGTCTGGGTCTTCGCCCTCTGGCAAAAATATCACATTGGGATAGATATTTGCTTCGATAGCAACAGCACGGCTGTCGCGCATGGCCTTCTGTCCTGCTTGATCGCCATCAAGGATAAGGTTATATTCCTCACAGTGGCGCTTTAGCAGGGTTACTTGCTCTTTGGTGAAGGCTGTACCCATGATAGCAACAGTTTCGGTATAGCCAGCCGCCACCATCCGCATCACATCAAAGTATCCTTCGGCTATATAACAGCGCTTGCTTGCTGTCATTGCATCTTTAGCACGATGCAGGTTAAAAAGCTCACGGCGCTTGAAAAATATCGCTGTCTCTGGCGAATTCTTATATTTGGCTTTTTCTTCAGGGTTCATAGTGCGTCCAGAGAAGCCTACACAAGAACCGCTACGATTATGTATCGGGAATATGATGCGGTCAGCGAAGAAGCAGCGCATATCATTGCCAGAGCCAGTGAATATGCCTGATTCCTTGAGTACTGTCTGCGAAAAATGCTTCTCAAAGCGGCTGATGGAGACCTGCGGCGAGAGATAGCCAAGATTGAAGCTTTCTATCAACGGCCGCTCAAAACCTCGCCCATAGAGATAGTCGAGCGCACGCTTGCCAGTGTCGCTAAAAAGCTCTTTGGATGCATATTCCAGCACAGCCTCATGCAGATCTTTCAAGTCTTTAGTGGGTTTGACAGGGCCAGAATCATCATAACGCAGCTCTATGCCAAAATTTTCACAGATATAGCTGACAGCATCAACATAGTCAAGATTTAGATACTTCATAATGAAGGTGATGCCATCGCCTGCCTCATTGCAGCCAAAGCACTTGAAGATACCTTTATCTTCATGCACATTGAATGAAGGCGTCTTTTCACTATGAAATGGGCATAGCCCACGCATATTGCGCCCAGCGCGAGTGAGCTCCACATGTGGGCTGACAATATCAGCGATGTTAAGCTGCGTTATGTCTTCGATTACAGCTGATGAAATGCGTGCCACTAGTGATCACCTCTGCTATTCATATCATCCAATTTTCAAACACTAAATTTGGCACTCGCTGAAATTTGCGGACGTTATTCGTTATTAATTTACAATCGTTGGCAATAGCCTGAGCTGCTATGAGCATATCTATGGGGCCGATTATCTCACCTCTCTTGGTGAGGTATGCTCGTATATTGCCATAGGCAAGGGCATCTTTTGCGCTAAAATCGAGGATATTGAAACGATTGATATAGTCATACATCTTTGCCCTTGTTGAATCTGGATTAATACTCTTCGCTGCACCAAACAATAATTCTGCTACTGAGATAGATGATATATACATATCTGCTGCACGATAGTTTTTTGATTGCTCGCGCACTTGCGAAATACCCTTCATCATATATATGCAAATATTTGTATCAATCAAGATCATTTAGAGCCTCTCTTTCTTGATGCTCTGTAGGGCGTTCTATCTCCTCTATCTCTTCAGACATTTGATCTAGACGGGCATAAAATTCATCCCATTCTTCTTCCACTGATAATGGCGCAATAATCAAAGTGTTGCCAAATTTTTGTATGCTTACTTCTGTGCCATCAATCCGAAATTCTTTTGGCAAACGTATGGCTTGACTGCGCCCATTCATAAAAAGTTTTGCTATTTTTTTATCATTTTTCATAAAAGACTCCGCAACTGATATATACTATTTAATATATATCATATGCTTGAATTGTTTAAAAGTCAAGACTGCCAATATTAACCTCTAATGCCAATTCTAAATTAAAGTTTCCATAATTCC
>JAITWL010000040.1 GCA_031285285.1 Deferribacteraceae bacterium
ATCGCAGAGGATTTGGCGGCCTTCATACGTTTTAGAGACATTGGTGAATTTGATCACTTTATCAGCCCTTTAACTCGCAGGAAGCTTTCGGCAACCATTCGCTCATCTTGCGCCTTGGCCTCCACTGCATAGTTAAGTGCCATTATCTCCTCATTAGTTAGCAGATTATTCATTAATGACAGCGCTTTGCGTAGCTCAGGGTGTTGTTTCAATGTCTCTGCACGCACCACAGTGCCGCAATAGTAGCTTTGGTAAAAATGCTTATCATCTGTGAGCAGCTTCACAGCAGCCACGCTCAATTGAGCATCTGTGGTGGATACTGTCATCACATCTATTTGTTCATTGTTAATAGCTTGATATTTTAAGCCAATGTCTAGATCCACTTGCTTGCGAAAATTATAATCATAAGCTTTGCTGAGACCTTCGTAGCCATCTTCTCGCTCAAAGAAGTCATATTCACCGCCGAAGATTAGCTCTTTAGAGTATGCAGATAGGTCAGAGTAGGTATGTATATTATATTCGTTAGCTATATCTTCACGGACGACCAGACCATAGGTGTTATTAAAACCATATAGGCCAACCCATTCCAGATCGTATTGCTCTTGATATTCACTTGCCAGCTCTGCAAAGAGCAGGCTTTCATTGGGGATGCTAGCGCGTTTTAGTATATAATTCCAAGCTGTGCCTGTATATTCGGGATAGAGATCAAATTCGCCTGCCACTAGCGCAGGGTGTATATTGGCTGTGCCGCCGCCTATGCCTTTTTTGATAATTACATCCAGCTCAGTGTGCTCTTCGATAAGGATTCGCAGCATTTCGGCAAGGATAAATTGTTCTGTCATTGGTTTTGTAGCTATTATTATGCTATCAGCGGGCTTCTTTGTGCAGCTTACAGCGAATATTAGCGCTGTAACAACTGCTAGTAAACATTTTTTCATGATTTGCTCCATGTTGTAATACTTTCTACCTTCCCAGATAGATGGTCAGCAATCATTGCTAGCAAGGCAATGAGCAGGCTTCCTGCAACTGTCATGCTATAGTTATTAGTAGTGATTCCTCTATAGATAGCTATCCCCAGCCCTCCAGCGCCAATGAATGAAGCCACGCCTGCGAGGGCGATAGTCATCACGACTGTGTTGCGCAAGCCTGCGATAATCACAGGGGCGGCTAGCGGCAGCTTGATCTTATAGAGAATCTGTAATTTTGTGCTTCCCATGCCAGTGGCCACTTCCAATATATCTTTATCCACTCCATTGATGCCAGCGTGGGTATTGCGAATCATAGGCAGCAAGGCATATATGGATAAAGCAATAACGGCTGTGACATTGCCAATACCAGTGATAGGCAAAAGAAATCCCAGCATAGAGATTGATGGGATGGTATACACAAAATTAGTAGAGCCAAGCACAAAGGGCGATAGCTTTGCCTTTTCGCTGATTAATATGCCAAGCAACAGACCAATCACACCTGCGATTAATACGGCTGTGCCAGAAATAGCTATATGCTGCAGAATCAGCGCGATAAAAAAATCATACCTCTCTATAATTATCATTTTCAACTCTTCGAGTCTCGAGGATCGGCTTCTTTATCCTCGCTTGGGTGAACCAAGCTGCGGTACGAAGCCTCCAGCATTCAGTCGCCACTGCGTGGCTCGTCTGCTGACAACCCCAAACCCCATCTTGGGGCTTTAAGGATGTAATCCATCATTTTATCCGCTATCGCGGCCACATCCATCCTGCAATCGCTTTGCTGCGCTCGTGACTGCTGTTGCATACAAAGTCAGGTGCCTGATGGGGTTTTATCCTATCACAAATTACTGACAACTATATGTCAGTAATTGATCATGTGGGGTGCTCAATTAGATCGGCTTGCAGAACCAATCTAGATTCGCCCACTGTTCATGCTTGGTGATGATTTCAAAGCCGCTTAAAAAGAACTCGTATAGCGCATCTTCAGGTGATGGATAGCTCATTATGTCGCGCAGAGTGATAAAATATTCCATCTTCTCTTTGCTAAACCATGCTTTGCTTGGCCTGATAGGCGCTGCGCTAAGGTCGGCCTTGATAAATGGATATGGTAGGATAAAAAAGCTTGGCTCATCCACAACATTATCACCTGGCCAGAAGCCAAATTCGATCATCTGCTCATCAAATGCCGCTTCTTCTATCACTCCCTTGCCAGGAAATGGTGCAGGTTTGCCGCTGAATAGCACTGATGATACATCAAATGTGCCCCAAAACATCGTTGGCAATATCTTCTTGCCACGAAAGCCTGCTGTAAATTTCATTTCAACATTATGTGCAAATACACACATGCGGAAAAAGTCCATAGCGGCTTCGCAGGAGTATACTCTCGGCTCAGTATGTTTTTCAAATGGCGTACGTACGCTCATTTCTTGAGGCATGGTATTGATCTCAGTTTTGCAAGGGAGATCGAGCATCCTATTGAAAGCAGCAAAATATTCATCAGTCGACTTGTAGGTATCAAGCGCAAAGCTCGACTGATAGCCATCAAGGCCAGTAGTGATTACTCTAGATTCACGTATTGACACAGATATGGAGAAGCTCTTATCACCATTGGGTATCAACCCTGTGGTGAAGCCATAAGGTGTGAGCTGTAGCAGAGCATGATTCCATTCTGGCTGCGGCTGCATGCGCTCCAGCTTGACCTTGCCCAGCATTTGCAAGATTAAATGCAGAGTCAGCGCAGTTTCTCTCCATTCACTATACTTTAGTACATTCATAAATATACCTCCACCATTAATATAGCATATATATTCACGATTTGTCCATAATCAAAATTTGATGAAGTCTAATTAATGGTTACTAGATGATACGTTAATCACAGAAAGATACAATATGCAGATGTAGGTGAAGTATGAAAAATGGCTGCCAATTGGCAACCATTTTATAAGTCTAGCTGGCCAAATAATCCTGCAATGATTTATTTGCAGCTTTTTTACGCAGCTTGCTAAGCGCTCTGCTTTCAAGCTGCCGCACTCTTTCGCGGCTGACTCCTAGCAGCTTGCCTAGCTCTTCCAGAGTGTAAGCTTCCTCATCGTCAAAGCCAAAGCGCAGCTTGATGATCTGTATCTCTCGCGGATCAAGCTCATTAATCATCTCCGCGAGCAGCTGCTTCAAATCCTCTTTCAATAGCATCTCTTCTGCACCTTCTGTGGTGGCTTCCAGAAAATCTACAAAAGCTTTTGATTCACCATCTTTCACAGGGCTTTCCAACGATAGCGACTGCTTAGATACCCTGATAATATCAGCCACATCCTCTTCTTTAAGGCTAAGATGCGTGGCAAGCTCGGCCGTGGTGGGCTCTTGCCCATTGGCATGGG
>JAITWL010000112.1 GCA_031285285.1 Deferribacteraceae bacterium
CTTGCTCGAAAATCTCTCAGCCCAAGCGTGCGTATCATCTGCTCAGCTTGCTCTACACGGCCTAGCACAGCTGGATCCACAAGTTCATCATGTGGAAGCCTTGTCAATAAGCAGGAGAACGATGGCTTATCCCAAGAAGGTAGGCCTAGATCATGCGAAAGCTTGCGTATATCAGCCTTTCCCATACCTACAGCCTCGAAGGGGCTACACACACCTAGCTCTCGTATCGCCTGCCTGCCAGGACGCCAGCTCTGTAGGTCATCTATATGGCTGCCTTCTGCCACATGCTTTAGCCCTCGCTCATGGGCTAGGCTTACAGCTTTTTGTAGCATTGCTCTCTTGCATAAGTAGCAGCGGTTTTCAGGATTGGTATCAAGCCCTGCCACGCTGAATATGTCATGCTCTATAGTATGCAGCTTAATCTTTCCGTGGGTGACAAAATCCCGCGCCCATGCTGCATCTTGCCGCGGCACAAGGATTGAATCAACGAATACAGCTTCCGCACGTACCGCCGTCAAGCCGCATACATGCAGCAATAGCGCAGAGTCCACTCCGCCAGAGTAGCATACAAGCAGGCTTTCGAGGCTTGTCAGATAATTTTGTAGCTTATTTAACATTGTTACGAACCATAGCACCTAGATTAGCACGATTCTTTTGCTTTGCAAAGTTCATTATTGACCGCCGTTGAGTGATATTCTATTGACAGTTATATGCAATAAGTTACAATGAATATGGCTATGGATAACGAACTAGCGAGGTGAAAAAATATGGCATTAGCAAAATGGACTGACGCATTGAGTGTGCACATAGAGCAGTTTGACAACGAGCATAAGCAGCTGATTGACATCATCAATAATCTTCATGCTGCTTGCGGAGAGGGCAAGACGCTAGAGGCTATACGTCATAGTATTGATGAATTGGTTGCCTACACCAAAACTCACTTTAAGCATGAAGAAGAGTATTTGGAGAAAATTGATTGCCCTAATTATGACTTGCAGGTAGAGCAGCATGAGAAATTTATATCAAAAATTGATGAGTTTCAAGAACGCTTCGATAATGGTACCATGAACTCACCTATCAGCATGTTTGCCTTTTTGAGTTCATGGCTTGTTAACCATATACAAAAAGTGGATGTCTTATACGCACCAAAGGCTGACTAACACAGCTTAATTGCCTACCATAATGCGAAATACATTTGGCCGCTCCAGTTCTTTTGTACCAGCGCCATAGCCGCAGGCTCCCATTGTCATAGCTGGCAGTGGGCCGTAGCTATCAGAAAAGTGCTTCAAGAGCGCAACACCTGTGGGTGTGGCAAGCTCCATCTTGATACCATCAGAATAGGCTATCATGCCTTTGAGCAGCTCTGCAACAGCAGGCGCGGGCACTGCTAGCTCGCCATGTCTGCACCGCACAGTGCCGCTGCCAACGTTTATCGCCCCACATACAGCCTTGCTTGCGCCCAGCTCATTAAATAGCCAAGCTCCGCTTACGATATCCACAATGGCATCTACCGCGCCCACTTCGTGAAAATGCACCTCAGCCTTGCTTATGCCATGCGCCTTGGCCTCCACTTCTGCAATCAGCTCAAATATGGCGATTGCATCAGCTTTGACAGAATCGCTGAGCTTGCCGCGCTCAATAAGCTCAGTGATATCAGCTAGATGACGGTGCACATGCTCTGCTTCATCAGATGGTCGCCCTGTGGCAGTATCGAGCACGTCAAATTTACGCGCCCGCATGCCATAACGGCTGACATCAGCTAATTTTAACGTCACATCAAGCCCCAACGAGGCGATAGCAGCCTGCAAGCCAGCAAAATCAAGCCCAAGATCAAGAAGCGCCCCTGCAAACATATCCCCAGAGACGCCACAAGCTGGATCAAAATAAATAAGTTTCATTTATAGCCCTTTCAATACATCATAATGCGCCGCAATCGTGCGCTCAATATCTTCATCTGTGTGCACAGCCGATACAAACATCGCCTCAAATTGCGCAGGTGCTAGCGCTATGCCGCGCTCCAGCATGCCATGAAAATATTTGGCGTATTTCTTCGTGTCAGCAGAAACGGCTGTGGCGTAGCTATTGACAGCGCTTTCAGTGAAAAATAAAGATGATAGCGAGGCGAGGTTATTGAAAGCATAGCTTAGGCCAAGCTTTTTCTGATTCTCTGCCAAGCCTGCCCATAGCATGGCAGCCTTAGCGTTTAATTTATTATAGAAATCTGGCTGACTAAGCTTTTTCAGTGTAGCTATGCCAGCAGACATTGCCAATGGGTTGCCTGAGAGCGTGCCAGCCTGATATACTGGCCCCATAGGCGATATCAGCTCCATAATTTCTCTGCGGCCGCCATACGCACCCACAGGCAGCCCGCCGCCGATGATCTTGCCTAGTGTGGTGAGATCTGGAGAAATGCCATAATAGCCCTGTGCGCCAGAAGTTGAAAGCCGAAAGCCTGTGATAACTTCATCAAAGATGAGCAGCGCCCCTTCCTGCTTGCATGTGGCCGATAATGCTTCCAAAAAGCCTTGTGTTGGAAGCACCACGCCCATATTAGCTGCTACAGGCTCAATAATCACAGAGGCTATCTTGCCTGAATGTTCCTTGAATAGCGCCTTCACTGTGTTTATATCATTATACTGCGCAATAAGCGTATTTTTAGTGATGTCTGTGGGCACGCCTGGGCTAGAAGGCGTACCAAATGTGAGCAAGCCGCTACCCGCCTTCACAAGGAGGCTATCTGAATGGCCATGATAGCAGCCCTCAAATTTTATGATCATATCGCGCTTAGTGAAGCCGCGGGCTAGACGTATGGCGCTCATCACAGCCTCTGTGCCAGAGCTAACCATACGCACCATATCAATAGATGGAATCATCTCTGTGATCATCTTAGCTAGCGTCAGTTCTTTCTCTGTGGGCGCACCATAGCTGCTGCCTTTATCCACAGCTGCTTTCACAGCTGCATCCACATCAG
>JAITWL010000333.1 GCA_031285285.1 Deferribacteraceae bacterium
CAGGATTATGTAGACAGCCTGCGAGCGCTCTTTTCGAAAAAGAGCTGAATGAAAATCTAGGAGTAATCATACATGGTGAGAAATTTTTTAGAAAATGTAAATACTATTTTCTGCTATCAGAATAAAATGCTTGCTCATGTTAAAGCAAAACTAGCGCCTGAATTTTCTCTCTTTGATCATATTAATTATGGAGAATTAACAATTTCTTCCATAATTAGAGGATTGTTAGACCCCAATGGAACTCATGGTCAAGGAAATTTATTTTTGTGTGAATTTTTAAAACTACTTGATCTTGATTACGCTGATGTAAAACCATCAATAATACGGTGTGAATGGTCAATAGGTAATGGAAGAATAGATATTTTTATTGTTACAGACAAATATTGTATCGCTATAGAAAATAAATTGTGGGCAAAGGATCAGAAAGGTCAAGTTAAAGATTATCTTGAATACATAAAAAACTACAATAAAGATAAAAAACCACTTTTAATATACCTTACAATAGAAGAAGGGCGCGAGCCAGACAAAGATTCAATAGAACCAAACCTCCTAGAAACAGAAAAGTGTAGTAAAAATGTCCGCATTGAAGATTACTATAATTTTATTACTAGCTGGCTAAAGCAATGCATAGCTCATATAGAGGCTGAAAATGTGCGCTGGTATATAAAAGAAATTATAAATTTTATCTATAAAGATTTTTATAAGGAGCTATTTATGTATGACAACAAGGAAATACAAACAATTATAATGAAGACAGATAACGCTATTGAGTTAATAGAACAGTTAAATGTAGGGAAAAAAAATATAACGCGAGAAGTCTGTATATATTTTGTGGAACAGATTCATAGACAACTTGAGGAAAAAATGAAGGAATTGTCTACAAAATGGAATATAGGTGTTAATAAAGATAGCCTAGGATGTAAATGGAAAGAGATTATATGGCTTGAGAATGAGCAAGAGTATGTGGGGATAGATTTCGACACTCACAATTATAAAAATTGCTATTTTTTTCGTCAAGAGCATAATAAAAAGCCATATGATTATTATTGGTGTGATTGTTTTAGAAACTGGAGTGATAGTAATAATTTACAAAAACTTATTGATTATAAGAATGAAAAAAGTAAAGAGCTTGACAATGTTATTATTGAAATATGTGATAATATAATTAATTTAGCAACTAAATGTGAAGAAAAATCCATAAAATGATAAAAAAACTAGCTATTAGCTTTAGATCCCACCTCCTCCCAACCGATCCCGCCGCTATCTATGCCATCGTCTGCGACACTGGCTTCTTCCGCGAAGAAGAAGCCATCATTGCGCGTGAGCTTGCTGAGGAGACGCTTGCTAATCCCAGTGAATACGAGTTTATCTTTGCGCAGCCCGCAGGCTTGGAAGACGACGATCCTGTTGCCTATATCTGCTATGCAGAGATCCCTGGCACGGTTGGCAGCTACGAGCTTTATTGGATAGCTGTGCTCAAGCGTTTTCAGCGGCAGGGGCTTGGTAAACAGCTGATACAGGCTGCGGAAGCCGATATCAAGGCGCGAGGCGGCAGGCTGGTGTATATATCCACCTCTGGCACGGAGCTATATAGCGGCACGCGCATAGCTTACGAGCGAGCAGGCTACAGCCAGGCTGCAGTGCTGAAAGATTTTTACCTGCCAGGCGACGATCAGGTTATCTATGTGAAAAAGCTTTAGTTTCAGCGCGGCAATCCCGCAATTAATCGTCAATAATTCTGGATTGGCAACGCATGAGCCTCGCAATCATGACCACCACTTCAAGTCTTCAAGTGGTGGTTTGATGTTGCCCTGATTAAAAGATTCTTTACAGCAACACAATATTGCCTTCAATTCCTTTTAATGCATCAGGAAAAAGCTCATACACCATGATACATTCTTTTATGTGTTCGCTTGAGGTGCCCACTTCTTTCGCCAGCTGTTCTGCCTCTGCATAATAGATATTATGCTTATATGAAGGCACATAGCCAAGGCGGCTGTAGTATACTGGGTTGCCTGCTAAAAATATAGCCCTATAGCCTTTGGCGCGAGCTGCTTCGATGCTTGCATTCATAAGCTGTCTGCCAATGCCTTGCTTGCGCATATTGAGCAAAACCGCTAGCGGAGCAAGATGCAAAACGTTGCCTACCTTGCCTTTGGGCGTATTAATATAAGTGTTTGTAGACATAATATGCCCAACTATTTCATGGTCAATTTCCGCAAGCAAAGCCAGATCAGGCTCATACTTATACTGAGCGCCTTCATGAACGCTACGTACGTAATCATGCACATGCTCATCGGGAATTTCTGCCGTTTCAAAGGCTTTCTGTATGAATGTATTTTTGCATAGTCTGCTGGTGTTTCTTTTCTTATTAACATTTTGATTCTCCTGTAATCTTAATTTTATGTGCTAATCTAAGATTTATGCAGGAGCACAAGGCATCGACCTGAATTTATCAGGCTTATTTTTCTACTTTTGATATGCCCATAGCCCTGCTACAGGTATACAATCTCTAAACTAATGATAAGACAATCTCCAATCGTATTCTCAAGCCTAATAATAGGGCATTTTGTAATAAAGTCAAGAGCCAAAGCGGCTTAAAATATACTCATATATCGTCTTGGGTACAATTTTTTCTATATCTGCCCAATTAGCCTCAGCAATAAGTTTGCGCACCCTGCTTGCGCTGATAGGCTCGTTGCCATTTTCTTTGCGCTCTAGTATCACCAGCTCTATCCCATATTGAGGCAGCGCTTGCTGCATCTCATCATTATAGGATTGAGTGATAGCGCTTAGCGGCTCTGTGCCTACAAAGCGTTTTGTTATCCCTAGCGCTTTTGCAAAGTGCTCTGCGAAAATTTTCACATCTAGCCTGCATTGAGATCGGTTGATATTGGCCTTATCCCTTAGGAAATATTGAGGAAATGTGGCTGATGATATTAGATAATCGCCAGTGGTATACACTGATAGATTCTTTATATGCGCTGTGCCCTTGCGTACAAGCATCAAGCGCTCCTCTGCAGAGAATTCGCTAGCATCCTCCGAAAGCACAAATACATAGAGGTGGTCGCAGCTGGCGGCGGCTGTCTCCATAAGGTATAGATGCCCATTGGTGAAGGGGTTACAGTTAGCCACAATGCCACCAATCACAGCAGATCGCTCCGATTCGCCAAGGCTTTCCACAAACTTTTTCACGCCATCTTTGCGATTCTCAAGCAGCGCCACATCATCTGTCACAGCGACTAGATAAAAGCCAAGCTCGCCAAAGGTTTGCACATTCTCTGGCTTTGTGTATATGAAGAGATGCGAATAGCCCTTTGCCAGAGCATCTTTCACTAGCTCTGTGGCGACCTGCGTCGCTAGCCCTTCACCGCGATATTTGCAACTCGCGCCAACGCAGCGCAGCACATTCTTATGCCGTGAGCCTGTAGCCACAAGGAAGGCTCCATCGTAAATATTGACGGTGGTATCAGGATTTTCCTCCCAATCAAGATTGAGCCTTGATAGGAATTCTTTTGTTTTAGCAATCTGTCGTTCTGATAAGGGGCTACCTACGATTATTTCCATATTTATTCCAATTCCTTTAGCACTGCCTCAGCTGCCGCTTTGCTCTGGGTATCCTCTGGCAAGGCTAATTCTAGGATTGAAAGCGCTAGCTGTAGCCTGCGATCATCATCTTTTTCTGCTTCTAAATCAGTAAAAAGCTGGGCTATGATATTTTCTACCCCTTCAAAATTTCTAGGGAAATCAAAATCTCCAGATTCAAGATGTGGGTCATATTTGAGCACCTCAACACAATTTGAAATATTTAAAAATTTTGGCTCTAAGCTTGGTTCATCATGCTCAAGCAAGCAAACCATGCCTTTTAGTGTTCCCGAGATATATACACAGATATAATTTGACTGCTTATCTGTCATTATTGGGATTAAATCTTTATAGATAGAATATTCATCAAAGTATGCTTCCATTTCATGAAATTCACCTTCACTAAGATGCACAAAACCTTCTTTTGGCCTAAAATTTAGTAAACTTAGGGTATCGTCAACAGCCATTGAGCCAAGAATAGATATCAGCCAGCGAACATCACCTGCAGAAGCGGAAGTTGGTGAGTGCATGCTACCTTCAAGATTTATAAAATGTATCACAAGGCGGCAAACTTTACCATCTGCATCATAGCCAAAGTATGCAGGATAATGTCCATTATTTAGGCGAATCATAGGCACAGTCAAATCTGAGTTAGGTATAGTCCAATTGAGCCAATCATTCTTATCATATTTTTCTTTATAGAAAGCAGCATTTTGAAACATTGGCGCAAAAAAATCATCATAGATATTGCCAAGCCTCTGGCTACGTGCGGCCTCTTCATCTAGCCATGTTGGGCCATTTTTCAGCGATATTGAGCGATGCGGATAATGATCATATAAGGCTATGCTCTTGCCAATAAAATCAACCATGCTAGCACCAGCTGGCAACATATGCCTATTAGAAAGGAGTTGCAGAATCTGAATCAGGTCTTGATTATGGATATTCGCGCCTTCCAGCCATGCGATAAGTTCGTCATCGCCTGCTGTCATATCAATGACTGTCTCTATCTCATAATTATTGATGATCATTGCGCCTCTTTCATAGAGGACTGTCCAGCCATCAAATATTTTGGCAATCAAAATATAGCGACCAGTATGCTTAGTTTTTTTATTTTCGTATTGCTCTTTAAATTCTTCAAACGTAGCTTGCGTCTCAACGTCCATTATTGAGATAAGGCCGCTGCTATCAACAACGCTGACGCCATAGTGAATATTACGCCTTATATTTTTTAAAGGCTCATCGCCGCAAAGCGCATTATAATATGCAACAGGCTCTTGATCTGAAAACTCAAGCATGGCTGCTGCATAATAGCTTGTGCGATCGGTCGAATCATCAAAGCTGCAAAGCTTTAGCTCATAAGCACCTGCTGGCACTTCTTGCCAGTAGGGTCTGTAGACATATGTATCAATCTCATGCTGATCTTTGTTTTTGCATGGTGTGTTACAGTTGGCGCAGTCATGCTTAGGAGGCTTAGCACGCAAGCTGCGACATATTATCTTGCCTGTGGGGAAATTAACCTTGCCAATGGAAAAAGTTCTGAGTTTCATTTTGTCAATTTCGGTAGAGTTAAAATACGCGTTTAGATCGCTTTGTGGCATGAGCAGGTGCTTAACGTTTTCATATTGTTGCAACCACTGGCTTTTTTCAAGGCAACTGGCGCAATCGTCAGTGCAGCCATAGCAGTCGCAATTTTCGTCATCACAATCATCGCAATCATAGTCGCAATCGTCATCATCAGAAAAGTTATTGATGCCTTCTTCTTCGCCTTGGAAAGCTAAATCAACAATATCTTCCATAGTGGCATCTGCCGAGAGCCCTACATTTTCAGGATAATATATGAGATCGCTACCAGCTGGATGCTTTATGCCTTTTTTAAATTTCGCTACCAAGGCGAAATGTTCATCTTCGGTCAAGTTACGAGCATCAATAATCATTCGGACTAAGTCTATCAATTCGTGCCTAGGCAGCCTTCTTGCCATATTTATCTCCCAATTTGTAAGCATAGCATGGCTTGATAATTTCAGCTAGCAATTTAAAAGAGTTTAAAGGCACTTGCGAAAATTAAATATTACTGTCATATTATGAGCAGTCTAGAAACGTTATCAGAGATTATATATGGCACATAAAGTTAGTAATATTGATGTTAAACGGGTGAACCGCAATCAGGTTTTCCGCTATATCAACCATCATGGGCGGCTATCTCGACCAGAGCTGGCAAAGGCTCTGCATATGAGCAGCCCCACAATTCTTTTTATCACTAATGAGCTCATTGAGAAAGGGATCATTCGCGAAGAAGGCGAGCTAGATTCCACTGGCGGCCGCAAAGCAAAGGCACTGATGCCTATCCATAATGCGCGCTGTGCTATTGGGCTTGATATCACCCAGAGTCATATCTGCATGGTATTGACAGACCTTTCTGGCGCGGTGATTCATCATACCCGTATCAGGAGACAATTTGAGCATAGCAAACAATATAATGATAATCTAGCAGAGCTTTTGCTAGCTTTTATGGATGAATGCCATGTAGTAAAAGAGCGATTGCTCGGGGTGGGGCTGTCATT
>JAITWL010000351.1 GCA_031285285.1 Deferribacteraceae bacterium
CTTTGGAGTAAATTCTATATTATGGGGATTACTATAACTTTCATTTTTTAAGTTTGTTTTATCTACTACTATTACAATCTTTAAGTTGTACCCACTATACTCTTTTAGTTTTTCTTTCGATAGTGTTGCATTAACCTTGCCTTTAGTGTTTTGTGAGGTTACTTGCACTACTAACTTTTTATCATTATCAATTAAATCTATTGCTGCTGTATTTTGGAACATTGTATTAGCATTAACAAGCTCCCAACCATAAACAAGCTTTAAAAAATTAGCATAGAAATTTTCAGCATGTATGTTATAGTCCAAAATATTATTAGCAGCTCTTTGACTAATATTAGTAGCTAATGCTGCCAATTTCCATGATATTCTGTTGAAATATACACTTCTGCTCATAACGTAAAATCCTGCCCCAGATACTTATTAATCACCTCAGGATGATTGATCACTTCTTCTGGTCTGCCTTCTGTCAGCACGTTGCCTTCTGTGATGATATAGGCGTGGTCGGTGATTTTTAGCGTGTCGCGCACGTTGTGATCGGTGATTAGCACGCCTATTTCCTTTTCTTTCAATGAAAACACCATCTGTTGTATATCGTACACACTTATGGGGTCGATGCCTGCGAAGGGTTCATCCAGCAGGATATAAT
This sequence comes from Deferribacteraceae bacterium, assembly GCA_031285285.1. GTDB lineage: Bacteria > Chrysiogenota > Deferribacteres > Deferribacterales > JAISNW01 > JAITWL01. The sequence goes on from JAITWL010000351.1 coordinate 647, forward strand.
CTGGCTCGCCTGCGAGGCAGCGTGCTATCTCGCATCTGCGGCGCTCGCCGCCTGATAGCGCATAGCCATAGCTTTTCATCACGTGTGTTAGGCGAAATTCTTCTATCAGCTCATGGGCGCGCTCGCGGCGCATCGTGAGGCTCATTTTTTTGAATTCCAGCGCCACCATAATATTTTGGTAGACCGTCATCTTACGAAATATTGATGCTTCTTGAGGCAGATAGCCTATGCCAGCGCGGCAACGTTTATACATGGGCATCTTCGATATATCTTTATCCCAGAGGAACACTGAGCCCGCATCTGCTTTGATAAGCCCCACTATCATATAGAATGTGGTGCTCTTTCCTGCTCCATTAGGGCCAAGCAGCCCAACTATGCTACCTTTGCGCACAGAGATCGACACATCATCCACCACAGTGCGCTTCTTGAATTGCTTTTTAAGATTATTAGCTACCAAGCTCATTCTTATTCGCTCCTTGGTGTAAATTCCATACCGCTAATGCCATTCAGCTCATCAGGCACAAAGGTGATTGTTCCCTTGGTTATATCTATCTCGCGGGTATCATATTTGATGGAAACATCGCTGCCCTCAATAAGGTTAGTGCCTTTTCGTATATTCACATTGCCTGTCATCCGCACAGTCTGCGTCAGCTGGTTGAGTATGGCATTATCCGATGTGCCAATGATATCACCACTTTTGAAATTAACCCTAATGTTGCAGTCGATCTGGGTGATCTCGTTACGATTATTCAGATGCACCACAACTTCTTCGGCTGCAAGCGTGTATTGATCGCTGATTGCAAGCACATCGCCACGCAATATTGAGCGCATCTCGTTGCCAAGAAAGCGCATCGACTTGGCCGTCACCTTCACTGGCGCAGGCGAGACGCGGCTCTGCGCGAAAGCGGAGCTTGCCAACACAAGAAGCACTAAAAAAACAATAAATTTTCTCATAATTTCTCTGCCATAAACATTTCCACGCCATCCTCAAATGTCACCATGCTGGCCATGCCATCATACACAAGCTTCCCTGAGCGTATAAATGAACCCACGCGATTGCTTGCCGTCACATTATCGCTCGCCACACCTTTGTTTGTGGTAAAATCATAGACAAATGAGCCATCAGGTGCGACAATATAGCTAAGCTCATTCCACACGCCTTTTACGTTGCCTGTGGTGGTTAAGCTCTCATTAAGTACGAATAGCCCGCTATCAGCTTGGGTGCTCAAGTCATTTGCTGCATCTTTTAGTGTTAGCACAGGATTTTGCAACGTGATAGTGCTAGTATTATTATTAACGTAGGCGTTTTCGGCATGCAGCGTCGCATAGCCTTTGTCGCCAGCCATTGCGTGGATCAGGTATAAATCTTCCACTAGTAAGTGATTCTCAGGAATCATCATAGGCGGCACAACCTGCTGCCGCTCCTTTGTAGATACAATCACAACAAAGAAAGCGACAAACATCGCCATCATAAACACCAACGCAACCCTACGCAGCATATTCTTTATCCTTAAAAGGCAATTAGGCCATAGCTAAAATATAGCAGGTCGCAAGCATTGGTGCAACAGAATTGTTAAAGTTTGGCACATTTTTTGCAAAGAGATTTGAATAGACTAGTGTCCAAATTAGTAATTGTATTTTTCAGTACAGTGCAATACAATAAAACAATCATATTAGTTGCATATACAACAAGGTGGTGATTTATCAAGCGAATATTTGAAGCTGTCAAAAACAATATTTTGTTCACTGGCATCGCTTTCAGCGATTTTGAGCGTATGTTTGGCTGTTTATCAGCCAAGACTGTCTATTACAAAAAAGATGATGTGATTCTTCTTGCTGGCGATGCTGTCAATTTTGTGGGCTTAATCCTTGCTGGCAGTGTGCAGATAATCAAAGAAGACGCAGATGGGCACACAACTATACTGGCAGAGCTTGGCGTGTCGGAGCTATTTGGCGAGGTATTTGCATGTGCAGGTATAGATCACAGCCCTGTGACTGTGCTATCGAAGGGCAATGTAGAAATCATAATGATGGACTACAGAAAGGTTATCACATCGTGCAGCTCTTCCTGTCCTTTTCACCTGCGATTGATAGAAAACATGTTGAAGCTACTGGCACATAAAAATATTGCGCTAAATCAAAAAAATGAAATATTATCAAAGCGTACAACTCGCGCCAAGCTTTTCGCTTTTTTTGATATGCACAGAGGTGCGGCCAAAAAATTTAGCGTGCCATTCAATCGAGAGGAGCTCGCACACTATCTATGCGTAGATCGAAGCGCTATGTCAAACGAACTTTGCAAAATGCGTGATGCAGGGCTTATAAAATTTGAAAAGAACATGTTTGAAATCTTGTGAAACTCCAATTGAAACCCACTCAAGTATTAATTACTTGCCATAAAATCAGAGCTATGATAAGTTTAATACTGACTATTTGTGGAGGTTAATAATGAAATTTGTAAAGATACTACTCTGCACAGGCCTTGCGGCTATCGCTCTGTCTGTTGCAACACCTAATGCCCATGCGTTGGACGCTGGTCTCACTGGCGGCGTATTTATTCCTAGTGGAGATGCTGCTGATCTTTATGATTATGAGCTTGGATATGCCTTGAAAGCTCATGTTGGTTCAGATAGTGTCATACCAATGGTGGAATGGCGTGCGTTTGCTGGCTACTACCAGGCAAGCATTGATGAAGAGCTTAATAATGGTTCTTCATTGGGCGATCTTCAAAGCACGAATGGCGGACTGATGCTGGTATTCTCTCCACCAACACCTATAGTTACAGCCTATGTTGGCGTGGGCTATGCATTGCATAAGACTAGCTATGGTGTGAATGGCAGTGCTTGGGGGCATGGCATGATTGCCGAGCTGGGAGTGGGAATGTCTTTTGTAATAGCTGAAATTGGACTCTATGCAAATTACATGGACAACAGCGTAAAAGATGACAACTTCGACGAAAATCTGAAGTTGGGTGGCATTAGCGCTGGCTTATTTGCAACTGTAGGGTTCTAGCTGATAGCATGAAACAAGTTATTTGGCTAATATTAGCATTGAGCATTGTTGGCAGCGTAATTGGCTGCTCCACAATGCTCTTCCCTGATGGCACAATCAGAGTTATGGAAGAAACTGCTCCTCACACAGCAGGCACTGGCACAGCTGACAGAATGCAATATGTGATTCAAGCTGGCGCATTTAAAAGTGCAGACAATGCAGCTACGCTCACAGATGAGCTGGAAGATAGCAATCTTGAGCCATACTACTTTAAAGACGCTGATGGCTTATATAAGGTGCGTTTTGGCAACTTTGCCACAAGCGAAGCGGCCAAG
>JAITWL010000354.1 GCA_031285285.1 Deferribacteraceae bacterium
CTTGCAACGTCATCACCAGTCTTGGCGATAATCTCAGACATATGTAAATAGGCGGTGATCATCCCCTGCCCATGATCTACAAAAACGAACTGACCATTATAATAGAAATCGCCAGTTAACACAACCTTTCCATCAGCAACTGCATAAATTGGGTCGCCTGTTTTGGCGCGGAAGTCCATACCGCTATGCTTGCTTTTTGGCACGCCATTAAACACTCGCTGCTCGCCAAACACGCCAGAGACTGCATCACTAGGCTTTGATATTGGCAACACCCACTGTCTTTTAGCGCTGAATGTGCGCAGCGCAGCTCTTGATAGTGGAGTCTCTTTAGCAATGCGATCTTGCGCGGCTTTGCCAGGATTCACATACTTTGGCTCAACAGTGAGGCTCTCTTTAGGATATTCTTTATCCTGTACCTTGACTTTTAGCGATTTGCTTTCCTCACCATTAGCTGAAACGGCTGTCACAGCAAGTGTATAGATATTTGCCTTATCGTATATCGTTGGCATCATTACCTCAGCGGAAGCGCCGCTAGCAACATATTCAGCGGGCACTTCGATAGTGATCCCCTGCCATTTCACTTTGAAATATTCAGCATTATTAGGCGTGAATACGGTGAATACCAATGGCTGGCCGCGAAAAACCTCGCTGCGAAGGGAAAGCTCCATGCCTGTGCTTTCGGCTTGTGCAAATGCAAAGGCTGAAAATGCGATATAAAAACACAAAAACAACACTATCTTTTTCATATTGGGAAACTCCTTAAAAATTACTTATAACTCCATCTTATGTCTATCTTTCACACCCACCCGCAGTTGCGCCTTGGCGCTCACTGGTGGCTGGGCTTGTTCGATCACATCTATCTTGCTTTTCCTACGTTTTGATCTAAGCAACATCAGCGCCAAAAGCGCAGCGATAACGGCAGCTAATACATTGCTCATGCGACACTCTTAGAACGATTTCTCATAGCCAAAGAGCACATCCTCATCAGTATAATATATCTCATAGCGGCCAGGCTCTGCTTTCAGCTGATTATAGTCATCCTGAGAGCAGGCTAGGCTTAGCATCTTGCCTGTCACATTAAATACACATAGCTCTTCTGTACTTGTCTCTGCCACAAAGTTTCCGCTGCTGCTCCTCACCTGAAATGTAGTCTCATAGTCGTTATCAGGATCAGGATAGTCGCCTTCGGCTGTTAAATCTACCTGTGCAAGCTCAGGTGAGTCTAAAATCTCGCTGCGCTTATCAGTGGTATAGCTCAGCAGTCTAAGCTCGCCTGCATCAGTGTATTTCACAGTCAGCAGCGCATCTCTATGATAGCGATCAAGGGCTGCGCGCTGTGTCTTGGTGCAGCCAAGCAGCAAGCTGCTATCGTCCTTAGGATTATGAAAGCTACAAGCGTACTGCTGGCTCCCCTCTCCTGTATACAAGAGGCTGGCAATGAATTCAGACTTATAGCTTTGTGCGCTGGCAAGATAAAATTTATCGCTAGCTTTACCTTTGTTAGTTGGCGAAGCGTAAAAAACCAATAGCAATGGTTCTTTGCCAAGGGCTACTAGCTGCTCCGCTTGGGTAGCGCTACATTGCAGCTCGCGCCAAGTATCTTCTAGCGGGAAGTAAAAGTCACAATTTTCACCCCAGCTGCCTTGCATCTCCATCTTAGTGAGCGGCTCTGATATCTCACGCAGCTTAGCCTCCGTCTCAGACTGGCTAAAGGTAATATATACAGGATCTCCGCGATTGAGCGATTTCACCTGAGATGTTGAACACGCCATCATTATTGGCGTATTGTCAGCCACAGATACGAAAGAGCAGACTTTATCAGCGATATCTTCATATAGATAAACACCTTCGTGAGACTTATCACGATTACAACCAGCAAACAAAACCGCAAACATTAGCAAAATAGTAATATTTCTCATGGTAATTTCTCCTGATTACATACTATGTTAATACATTCAAAATCAAGCAACTGCAAGAGAAAAAATATTGATTCAATTCGCTTTTTTTGCCACAATGATGTCTTCAATAACTTGCGCTATCTCATCTAGGCCAGCGCCTGTGCGTGCAGATATCGTGGCCGTTTTCAGCCGCGCATTAACAGCCAGTGCATTTGCAATGCACTTTTCGATGCTGAAATCCACATAGGGGGCTAAGTCTATCTTATTCAATATGAAATAATCAGCATTAAAGAAGATTGTGGGGTATTTGGCTGGCTTATCATCGCCCTCAGTGACGCTTAGCATCACAAAGAACGCGTCTTCGCCCAAATCATAAGACGCAGGGCAGACGAGATTGCCTATATTCTCTATAATAAGCAGATCAAGCGTTTCAAGCTCGATCGCGCAGCCCGCAGGCTCAGTCGTGCCAAGCAGGGCTTCAACTTGCGCGGCCTCAAGGTGGCAGGCGTCGCCTGTTTGTATCTGTATGGCATTGATTCCCCGCTGACGTAGCCTATCGGCGTCATTCTCTGTGCGCAGATCGCCTTCAATCACCGCCAGCCTGTATTTTGTCTGCAAACGTGGCAAAAGCGCTTCCAGCAGGCTAGTCTTGCCACTGCCTGGCGAGCTTGTCAAATTGATCACAGCTGTGCGCGTCTGTGCAGCTTTTTCGCGAATGCGTGCCGCTACAATATCGTTCTTTGAGAGGACTTTTTCATTGATCTCAATACGGTTCAATTAGCTGTTCCTTTTGCTTATTTTGTCGCTTCTGCACACTATAGATGCTTTATCCTCGGTG
>JAITWL010000027.1 GCA_031285285.1 Deferribacteraceae bacterium
TATTTTGGTAGCGTAAAGTAGTAAAGTATAATTGCTTTTTTCCTCGCAGTACCCCATTTTTTTATAATGAACGAAAATCCTATAAAGTCCCATATACACTAACTTAGCATGATTTTTCCCTAGCTAAAAATCGCTAAAATGCTTTGTAGGGGCGGGGTTTGCCCGCCCGATTGATAAATGTATCCATTCCTTGCATAAGAAAATGCGGAATGTCACTATTTATCGGGCAGGCCGACCCTGCCCCTACAATCCCAGCTCTCATACTTCTAAAGAAGGCTTGTTTTATTTTTCCAATTTACGCAGGCGTTCGTCAAGATTTGCGAACACCTTCATCAAGCGGCGCACCAGATTTAGCTCACTATTGATGGTCATCAATGTATCCTGTGCATGTATAAATAGCAGCGGGTGCTGCCTCACACCAAGTTCACCCTCGCTCTGCACAATCTCAGTCTGCATACCATGAGCCTTACCGATCAGCTTGCGAGCTGTCTCAAGATGCTCCTTTGCAGAATCAAAGTTGTTATTCTCTATTGCAGTGATCGCGTGACCTATATTGACTCTAGCTTCCCCAGCCTCAGTAATCATGCTCATCGCAATTTCAACCAATTCTTCGTCAATAGGTGTATTCGTGTTTTCTGCCATATTGTCCTCCCTTTAGATTATTTCGCAGCCTGTGCCTGCTCTTCTTTTAGCTGCTGCTTGTCATACACTTTAAAGAATGGGTAGAAGATTAAAAAGTTAACCGCCACCACAATCGCCAACAGAATCATCCCACCTACGCTCTGGCTCACTAGCCAAGTGGAGATAGGATATGGGCAATACCAAAAAAGATTTACATGGGCTGGAATCGCAGCAAAGCCACCTTTTAGAGCAAACCAAACAATAGCAGGAGCTACAATGCCGTGAATCCACATAGGCACCATCAATATTGGGTTCCAAGCAACAGCACCAAACACTATCGGCTCGTTAATATTTAAGAAGCCTGGCACTATGCATGCTTTCCCTAAGGCTCTCATTCTTTTTGACTTTGCCCTTAGCATAAGAAAGTTTAATATCAATGTGCCGCCTGTGCCACCAATGCAGAGCCAGCCCAGATAGAGGGTTTCGTTAGTTAAAAGGAAAGTAGGCTCTAGACCTTGCGCAACTAGTGCCGTGTTTGCAGCAATACCTGCCATTGCAATGGGGTTCACAATAGGATACATCATCCATGTGCTGATACCCATAGAATAGAAGAAACAGAAAAGGAAGTAGATCAGAACAAAGCCAGGCAATGTCTCTGCAAAGTTTGTAAGTGGCGACAAGGCAATAGTGATTATATTAAATAAATCAACATTAAGCAGATACACCAAGCCCCAAGTGCCAAATACTAATAGCCCCACTGGCAGCATATTATCAAACCACTGGCGGACAAAATCAGGCATGGCGCTATCTTCTTTAAAGAAGGAAAACTTCCCAAATATGGCAAACACTGTGCCCGCGACAATACCTAAGATAAGGGCGGCAAACATACCACCTGCACCTAAGAGGCTATATTGCAGCTCAGCCAGATTATCAAAGCGGATAGTGATGAGAAATATTGATAGGCCACTCATACCAGCCACAATGCGCAGATTGCGTAGCCGCTTGCGCTCCATATAGTTAAAGGGCACCAAAAAGCTCACAATCAAGCCAATTAGCCCCATTGTATAATTGGAGACAGTCCACATATTGGGCAATGGGATGTATTCTTGCAAAATTGCAAGGAGAGTCACGAGCGAGCCCACAAGGATCAGTGGCAGCATCTGCATCATGCTATCTTTCAGTGTCTGCACCCAGATATTGTTATTGATTTGGTTCATCTTAGGCGCCATAGTGCCTTCGAGCCAAGCAATCATCTTATTCATAAACGCTCCTGTAATTAATCATTTAAGCCTGCTCTTCTTTGAGTTGCTGCTTGTCATACACTTTAAAGAATGGGTAGAAAATAATGAAGCCAACCGCCACAACAAGCGCTAGCAAAATCATCCCGCCTACGCTCTGGCTCACTAGCCAAGTGGAGATAGGATATGGGCAATACCAAATCTGATTTAAAAGGCTAGGAATTGTAGCAAGCCCAGCTTTTAGCCAAAACCACACAATAGCAGGGGCTATGATGCCGTTAATCCACATGGGTATCATTAACAATGGATTCCATGCGATAGCGCCAAAGACTATCGGCTCGTTAATATTTAAGAAGCCTGGCACTATACATGCCTTTCCTAAGGCTCTCATTCTCTTTGATTTTGCTCTTAACATAAGAAAATTTAGCATCAATGTGCTGCCTGTACCGCCAATGCAGAGCCAGCCTAGGAAAACTGCTTCCTTTGTGAATAGGAATGTAGGCTCAAGCCCCTGAGAGACCAAAGCAGTGTTTGCCGCGATGCTTGCTAGAAAGACTGGCTGGACTATTGGAAACAACATCCATGTGCTTATGCCCATAGAATAGAAAAAACACATAATGAAATAGATAAACACAAAACCAGGTAATGTTTCTGCAAAGCTTGAGAGTGGAGAGAAGGCCACGACTATCAAATTAAACAAATCTACATTAAGCAGATAGACTAAGGCCCAAGTACCAAACACCAATATTGTTATTGGCAGCATATTATCAAACCATTGGCGGACAAAATCTGGTATAGAGCTATCTTCCTTGAAGAAAGAAAACTTGCCAAAGAGGCCAAAAACTATACCAGCTATTATGCCCATAATAAGCGCTGCAAACATGCCGCCTGCGCCTAATGAGCCATAATCCAATGCAGCCAGATTATCAAATCGGATAGTGATAAGAAACATTGCTAAGCCGCTCATGCCAGCAACAATACGTAGGTTGCGCAGGCGTTTGCGCTCCATATAATTGAAAGGCACTAAAAAGCTAACAATGAGGCCAAGCAAGCCCATAGTGTAATTAGAAATTGTCCACATATTGGGCAGCGGGATATATTCTTGCAAAATTGCAAGGAGAGTCACGAGCGACCCCACAAGGATTAGCGGCAGTATCTGCATCATGCTATCTTTCAGTGTTTGCACCCAAATGTTGTTATTGATCTGGTTCATTTTTGGTGCCACAACGCCTTCTAGCCAAGTCATTAGCTTTTCCATATGTTATTCTCCTAATTTTTTTCGTGCCTCAAAAATCGTCGAGGATCGCGGCTTTATCCGCGGCGCCACAATTAAGCGCCTGTGCCTACATGTGAGCTTGCAAATCCGCAATAGCCGCAGCTCCATCAAGTGTAGAATAGTAGCTCTTATCCATCACAAATACCTTTGCGCTTGAGCCAAGCTCTTTCACACGGTCCTTCACTTCATCTTCAAGGTAGCCAAGATGTGGCCCTAGCAAGATATAGTTTGCATCCTCAGCATAGACCTCAATCTCAGATTCACTACGAGCATAGATTTCCAGCTCCAACCCCTTCTCTTTCGCAGCCTTACGCATATTAGCAGCCATAAATCCAGTGGACGCACCAGAACCACATACGAGCAGCACAGATAATTTCGCCATGTCATCGCCTCCTTTTTCAGTTTCCTAAATTATAGATGATATTACACACAAATCAAATAATTATTTGCAC
>JAITWL010000069.1 GCA_031285285.1 Deferribacteraceae bacterium
GCTCAGCAGATCATAGAAAAAACAGTTGCCAATGGCACAGCTTTTGTGATATATGAACACACAAAATGGCATTCCTTAAAGCCCCTAGAAGGGGTTTGGGGTCGTAAGACGAGCAAAGCGACTAAATTGCGGAGCAGCGTACCACAAGGTGCCACCGAGTTAAGAATTTAAATATAGGGGCGGTAGCTCAGCTGGGAGAGCGCTACAATGGCATTGTAGAGGCCCGGGGTTCGATCCCCCGTCGCTCCATACCTATTTTATCTAATGTTATCAATGGTTTATAAAATCAAAGATGATGAAAATCGTCAATAGCTAACAAATTAGCTAACACTCAAATCCTGATATTGCCTTATTTTTCGTTGATACTTTCGTTAAAATACTCTGCGAACTTAGTGCCTACGTTCATGCGATTGCGGTTCATCTTGTTGCCGTAGGTCTTATGTAGCATTGATAAGTCAGAATGCCCAAGCATGCTAGCGATCACCGTGTCGGGAAGCTGTGCAACCAGCATATTTGAGGCAAAAGCATGGCGCATACTGTATTGTGACTGATGTGATATGCCGAGCGCCTTTAGAGCTGGCCGCCAGCAGTTGCTAATAGTGCGGTATTTCACAATCGGTTCGCCGCTTGCATGTGTGAAAAGCTCAGCTGTTAAGCCTTGAGTATCCATATGTTCCAAATGCTTGATAAGATAAGGTTTTAGCATTGGAAATATTTCTACATAGCGTATTTTATTGGTCTTTGTACTTTCCTTGCGCACGCCAACCGTAACAGTAGCGCCAAAACGGATGCTATTATTTTTGAGGTCAATGTCGCTATGCTTTAGAGCAAGTATCTCGCCACTTCGTGCACCTGTAAAAAAGCCAATAGCAAAGTAAGCTACGAGCGTTGGTCGCGTTTTTTCAATGTAATCAAGTATCTGCGTCATTTCTTTTGGTGAAATCATGATTATCTCCTTCTGTGGCACGGTCATCGACAGCTTATAGGCTGGATTCTTATCTATTAGACCATTGGTGATGGCATCATTCATGATGGTGCTTATCAGGCCTACATGATGGCGAAATGTTAATGGACATCATGTCTGAAACAATCGTAAAAGAGTATGGTATTCAAGTAATATTAACAACTCACTCGCCATCAACTTTGCAATATTCATCTGAGGGTAGCGTTTTTGTGATGAACAGTTCCTCTCCTAGAATTCAAAAAGTAAATAAAACAGAAGCAATAAGCATTCTATCTAGTGGAAGAGTTAGCATTTCTGAAGACAATGCAATGCTAATGTTAGAAAATGCTATAAAAGATAAGCCAATACTTTGTGTGGAGGGTATCACTGATAAAATGATCTTGGATTGTGCTTGGAATAAGCTATATCCAAGTATGCCAATGCCATTCAGCATACAACCGTGTTTTGATTGTTATTTCATAATTAATATGTTTTTGCTAGAAGATGTTTTTCGCAATAACTCAAATGTTTGTTTGATTGGGCTATTAGATTATGATGATGCTTATAAGACTTGGAAAGAGAAATGCAAAGAAAAATATCAAAAAAATGGCGAATATTGGAAAAATCAGAGCTATAATGGATTCGTTTTAACAATACCAGTTCCAGAAAATAGAAAATCTTATGCAGGAGAGAATATTACAGGATCTCAATTATCTATTGAATTATTATTTTCAGATGAAATGATTGAGAAATATTGTGAAAACATTCCTATGGCAGGAGGAGGCAGCCTACTTAAATTTCAAGATAAACATAAGCCGAAATTTGCTAAAAACATAATAGCACTAAAAAATGACGACTTTTGCAATTTTAAAGAATTATTTTCAAATATACAAGCCATTCTTGAGCAGGTAAAATCAGCATAAGCTATTCCCTCTCCCCCAACGCCTTCTTCCTCCGCTCGATAATCTCGCGTTCATGCTCCAGCTCGCGTTTCAGCTCCTCTTCTGTTGGCAGGAATGGCATATATCTAGATGCGAATAGATTTTCTTTATCTGCCAGCACTGAATATTTCACTATGCTTTCGCCCTTATCAGCACAGAGGATAAGCCCTATAGTTGGGTTATCATCTGCTTGTTTCACTTTGTCATCAAATAGGCGAACGTAAAAATCAATCTGTCCTATATCTTGGTAAGTCAGCTTGCCTGTTTTGAGATCGATGACCACAAAGCATTTCAGGATGTAATTATAGAAAACCAAATCAATATAGTAATGGTCGCCATCAGCGGTAATTCGTTTCTGCCGTGCCACAAACGAAAATCCCTTGCCAAGCTCAAGCAAAAAATCCTGCATTTTGTCAATGAGAGCTTGCTCTAGCTCACTTTCGAGATAGTCACGATTTTCCTTTAAGTCGAGAAATTCCACTATATAAGGGTCTTTCAGAATATAATCTGGAGTGACCTTGGGCTCAAGCGACTGTATCTCATTTCTGACGCTTTCGCGCCCACTTTTTTGTGTGGCAAGCAGGCGCTCATAGAAAAAAGAGTTGATCTGCCGCTCCAGCTGCCGAACACTCCAAGATGCAGCGACACTTTCTTGAATATAGAACTCTCGGCGAGCTTCATCCTCGATTTTCATTAAAAGCCGATAATGCGACCAGCTCAATTCTGCACACAGTGTGTGCGGAATGTTAAACACGCGATAAAATTGGCGCATAGCTTGCAGATTGCGCTCTGTAAAGCCTTTGCCAAATTCATCTGTCAAAGACTGCGATAAATACTTCAATAAGCCCTTGCCATACTCGGCTCGGTCGCCAACAGCACTGTCAATTTGCCGCCCAATCTCCCAATAGGCTTCAACCATAGCAGAATTGATAGCGCTGTATGCCTTCGTCCGCGCCTGCGCAAGCGTATCGCGTATGCTTTGATAGACATCTATGCTATCGATTGGGATTAATTTCTGTTTATCCACTATGCTTGCCTCCTAAGGCTGCATTAGTAGCACAAATATTGCAGATGATCAATTCCATCATTTTATCCCCAATTTTTCCCAGACTTGTGGCGGAAAAACAGTCTTTAGCATGGCCAGCTCGCGCGGCTTGTCTTTATTCGTGATGGCGATCCCTTGGCAGGTGATTGTTCATCGTGTTTAGCATGCTCATGATGATCTGTAGCTCCGAATCTTGCTTCTCAATTTTGCGTTCTTCACGAGCATGTTCAAGCTTTTCTCGAACAGTAATCCGACAATATTCAGAACGCGAAACGTTCATTTGCTTGGCGTGTGCATCAAGCGAAAGCTGGGTGAAGAGATCAACTTTAAAAACGATCATTTGACTTTTATCTGCTGCCATATAAG
>JAITWL010000103.1 GCA_031285285.1 Deferribacteraceae bacterium
TACCGAGAATCCTACATACAGCCTCAGTCCTGCGTTTCGCTCACGTAGCCTTATCTTTCGCTTTCAACCGCTTGTATCTGAGGACTTGCGCCTGCTTGCAGAGCGTGCTATACCTTATATCAAAGAAAAATTAGCTGTGCAGACGGTGGACTATGAAGCCGTGCTTGACGATATTATCGCCGAAGCGGCTGGTGACGCTCGCCGTTTCCTCAATATATTTGAGCTTTCGGCGATGATAGGTGTGCGAGATGGCGGCAGGTTAACGCTTTCCACAAACGGACTTGATGATCTTGTTAAGAAACGTAGCTATAGCGAGGACGAATACTACGATTTGCTTAGTGCGATGATCAAATCCATCCGTGGGACAGACCCTGATGCGGCACTGCTGTGGGCGATGAAGCTGGTGAAGTCTGGCGTAGCCTCTGAGGCAGTGTTTCGCAGGCTGATGATAAGCGCAAGCGAGGATGTGGGCAACGCTTATCCCGATGCGGTGGTGTTCGTAAGCAGTGCCTACAACGCTTTTATGAATGTAGGCTTGCCAGAAGGCATGATAATACTGGCGCACGCAGTGACATACCTTGCAAGTTGCCCAAAAAGCAACCGTAGCTATATATCGCTACATGCAGTGCAAGAATATCTGGAAGCGCACGACCCTGTAGTGCCTACACATATAGCGCACAACGCAAAGGGCTACAAATATCCCTTTGATTTCGGTAGCTTCGTGGTGCAGCAGTATAAGCCAGCAGGCGCAAACTTTTATGAACCAATAGACAGCGGCTTTGAACAGAAGATAAAAGAGCGACTGGAGCGGCTGTGGGGGAAGTGACTGCACATGAAGATAGCATTCTTGTGCCTTTACATACAAGGAGAAATATATGGAAAGTATAATTATTGATAAAGAAACATTATCTGAAACGATATTTTCTTATATTCATTCAGAAAAAATTTGCTTAACCAAAGAAAATGATGGCACAATTATTTTGTCTCCTGTTGAAGTGCAATCAGTTGAAATACTTGAAAAATCGTTTGGAATGTTTTCTGATGGGAAATTATCCAGTGAAAGTTTCATTCAAAACAAAACATTAGAAAAGGAATTGGAAGAATGAATGCTTTTGTTTTGGATGCCTGTGCACTAATTGCATATTTTGCAAAGGAAGATGGTGCTGAGAATATAAAGAAAATATTTGAAAGGGCAATTTATAGCAAAGACACTGTTGTACTTATGAATAAAATCAACTTGCTTGAAGTTTATTATGATGTGATTAAAAGGTACAATGAGCAAGAAGCAAGTAGGATGCTTGAAATTGTTGCGGAAATGCCAATCAAAATTATCCATGAGTTGGATGATACTGTTTTTAAAATGGCAGGCTTGCTAAAATCTAAGTATAGAATATCTCTTGCTGATTCGATAGCACTTGCTGAAAGCATTACAAGAAATGCGAGCTTAATAAGCTCAGATCATCATGAATTTGATGTTATAGAAAAACAAGAACAAATAGCAATACAATGGTTTCGTTAGCTGAAAAGATATAGCAGAAATGGCTTATGAACAAACAAACTCTTCGCAGCAGCATGTTGTCTCAGCGGGCGGCTTTAGACAAAGCGGCTATAGACGTAGCATCTCAGCAGATTGCGAAGGTTTTTTTAGATAGATACGGGCAGTATGAGAGCTTTCTTTTATATAGCCCTGTCCGTGGCGAGGTAGATGCTGCCTATATTGCGCAAGAGCTCTGGCAGGCTGGCAAGACGGTGTTTTATCCGCGGGTGGCTGGCGAAAGCTTGTTACTTGGCGTTTGCAAGAGTTTTGATGATTTAGAAGCTGGCTACAAAGGTATTTTAGAGCCTAAGTTGGCTAATATTATAAATTGTAAGCATATAGATGTGGCTGTGATCCCTGCATTAGCTTTTGATACTGATAATTATCGCCTTGGCTACGGCAAGGGCTTTTACGATCGCTTCTTGGCGGCTATTACAATAGCCCATAAGGTTGGGATCGCTTATAGATGGCAGATTGTGGACACTGTGTATCCTGAAACGCATGACCAGCGTGTGGATACCGTAATAGTTTATTAAAAAATAATATATATTCAGGCTAAACATAAACTGTGCGGCTGCGCTTGATGGAATGGCAACTAATTACCTTGCCAGAGCCAGTGCGAAGCCCACCACACAGGCAGTGTGAAGCCCGCCACATAGGCAATATAGATGAATTTGGAGGATGTATGAGCATGTTAGTAGCGGTTTTAGTTGCTCTGGTAGCACTGATTGCTGGTGTAGGAGTAGGCATACTGGCAAGGAAGCGGATGACCGACAGGGAAAACGCACGCCTTGGTCAGACCAAAGATGAAATTTTACAACGCACAAAGCGTGAAACAGACGAGATTGTTAAGGAAGCCCGCCTTGAGGCTAAGGAAATCATATTCAAGGGGCGGCAAGAGGTTGAGCGTGAGATGAAGGAAAAGCGCAAGGAGCTTAGCCACACCGAGCGCAGGCTGGAGACCAAGGAAGAGTCACTTGATAAAAAAATTGAAGTGGCTGGCAAAAAAGAAGAATTGCTGGGGCAAAAAGATGCTGAGCTCGACAAACGCCTGAAAGACGTGGATGGTGTGAAGGCGCATTGCGAAGAGATCCGTTCAGGCTTGTTGCATGAGGTGGAGAAAATCGCAGGCATGACAGCCGAAGAAGCCAAGCGCACGCTGGTGGAGCAGATGGTGCAGGACGCTCGCAACGACTCTGCCCGCCGCATAAAGGAAATTGAAGAAGAGATCAAGCACGAGGCGGATAAGCGTGCCCGCAGTATCATTTCAACATCTATACAGCGTGTAGCACCCGAGTACGTAGGCGAAATCACTGTCACAGTGGTGAACCTCCCTAACGACGAGATGAAGGGGCGTATCATCGGGCGAGAAGGGCGCAACATCAGAGCATTTGAGAGTGCCACAGGCGTAGACATCATTGTGGACGACACCCCAGAGGCTGTAATCCTTTCCTCATATGATCCTTACCGCCGTGAAGTGGGCAAGATGACGCTGGAGAAGCTGATTGGCGACGGGCGCATACACCCAGCACGCATTGAAGAGGTCTACCTCAAGTGTAAGGCAGAGCTGGACAAGCATATACTCGAAGTGGGCGAGGAAACAGTCTTCAACCTTGGGCTTCACAATATACACATTGAAATTATCAAGCTGATAGGGCGTTTGAAATATCGCACAAGCTACGGACAGAATGTGCTAGGGCATTCCATCGAGGTAGCAAAGATTACTGGCATGATGGCAGCGGAGCTTGGCATGGACGAGAAGCTAGCAAAGCGTGCAGGCCTGCTTCACGACATAGGCAAGGCGATAGGCTATGACCACGAGGGCTCGCACACGCAGATAGGCGTGGATGTGGCTAAAAAATATAAGGAAGACTGGCGTGTGATCAACGCAATAGCCAGCCACCACGGCGAAGA
>JAITWL010000114.1 GCA_031285285.1 Deferribacteraceae bacterium
CATCAGCTTTTGCTGTTGAAGTTAGCGTTGATGGCTATCATGAGTTTGTAGGTCGCACTTATTCAAACACTAATTTGGGTGATGGTACAACTGGCAATGAGGCTGTCGGTGGTTCTGTATTTACACAAGAGCTTCGCCTTTGGGCAAGGCTTAAACTTTATGAAGGCGCGCAAATCGTTATAAGAATGCGCCCTACTGATGGTGGCACTCGTGTGCTAGGTGGCAATAGCGGCCTATATGATCAAGCTAATCGCGATCTTATGGATCTTGCTTGGATTGACTATCAATTGAATGATACATTCAATGTTAAACTTGGTCGTGTGTGGGGCAATGGCTACTATATCTCTAACTGGGGCGTATTGCATGATGGCCACGGCTATGCTGACAATCCAGATCCGCGTGATGGTGGTATAATCACTGCTAAATTTTCTGACACTGCATCTGTTTTTGCTCTAGTTGGTAAGAAAACAGAGGGCGCTACTGATGGCGCAAATAGAGCTGGTGGCTTTTGGAAGCCAGGGGCTTCAAGCGATCCAAGAGAAGATAATGACAACGATCTATATGTTCTTGGCGCCGATCTGAAATTTGGCATTGTAAGACTTATGCCTTCTGTTGGCTTTTTGAAAGATACTTCAAATGCCCCTCTTTATGCTGGCAGAGATAATTCAACAGTTATTAATGGTGGTACCCCTACACTTTCGCCAGCCATACCAGCTATTAAAAACCCCTATAACCCACAGCGTATTACTGGCTATCTTGGTGCAAGCATCACTCCATCTAGCGCTTTGAATGCGAAAGTAGCTTTTGCTATTGAAAACTATGACAATGGCGTTGATAAATTCTCGGCTATTGGTGCTTATGGTGAAGTGAATGTGAAACCTACGGACACTGTGTCTGTTGGCGCTCAAGTGGCTTATAGCGGCAATGATGAAGGCTATGCTATGGGTAATGGCGATAGCTTTGGTTGGACTTACCTTCTGACTGATAAGCTTACAGCTAATAGTGGTCAAGGCGGTCTGATGGCTGAGCTATATACAGATGTTAAGCTTGGTGAAAAAATGACTCTCAGAGCTGTTGCTGGCTACTTTCAATCTATGACAGATGATAACTACACTGGCAATGCTTATGCCTACAAATACGAGCCAGTAGACAAAACCACTACTGCGTTGACAGCGACTGGAACAAGAGATGGCATGAACGAAGATGCAACTGGTATGGAATTTGACCTTTCTCTAGCATATGCTATGAAAGATATCAACACTACATTCACTGTTGGCGGTGCTTTCGCATCACTGAGTGACTGGGGTACAAAAGGCTACGATCCAGACCCTGTGTATGCTGCATATTGGAAAATTAGAACAAATTTCTAAGGGATTTTGTTCTTAATGGTTTAAATAAAAGCCACCTCGCTTATGGGGTGGCTTTTTTCGCTGGCCGAACGATATTTTTAGCGTCGAATAGACTTGAACGTTTTTTATTACTATCTTGCGAGCTGCAAAAACACATGATCTCACTTTTTCCTTGATTTTTCAAAAAAAAAAAAAAACATAATATCAATATGTAAAAAGTTTGAAGGGGGATGTATTATGAGCATTTTTCAACCAGCGGCGCATATAGCCCGCTTGCCAGAAGCGAAGATTGACCCAACTTATCGTCGGCTTCGTTTGCAAATTTTTCTGGGAATTTTCTTTGGTTATGCTGCGTACTATCTAGTGCGCAAGAATTTTGCCCTAGCGATGCCATACTTGATAGAGCAGGGGTTCTCGTGGAGATTTGGGGTTCGCACTTTCCGGGCTCTCTATTGCGTATGGATTTTCAAAATTCATCATGGGCTCAGTTTCGGATCGTTCAAATCCGCGTTTTTTCCTGCCCGCAGGCTTGATTCTGGCCGCAGTGGTGATGCTATTCATGGGCTTTGTGCCGTGGGCGACATCAAGCATTGCTGTTATGTTTATATTGCTATTCATCTGCGGATGGTTTCAAGGGATGGGGTGGCCTCCTTGCGGACGCACAATGGTGCACTGGTGGTCAAAGAAAGAACGTGGTGGGATTGTGTCAATCTGGAATTGTGCACATAACGTCGGTGGCGGTCTTCCTCCAATGCTATTTCTGCTAGGGATGGCTTGGTTTAATGATTGGAAAGCTGCACTCTATATGCCAGCATTTGGAGCTATCCTAGTCGCAATTTTCGCTTTTGTGATGATGCGTGATACGCCGCAGTCTTGTGGTCTGCCATCAATCGAAGAGTACAAAAATGACTATCCAGAGGACTACACCGAGAAAGCGGAAGAAGAGCTAACTGCGAAGCAGATTTTCACACAGTACATCCTGCCGAACAAGCTGCTGTGGGGTATCGCTTTTGCGAATGTGTTTGTTTATCTGTTGCGTTATGGCATCCTCGACTGGTCTCCAACCTATCTGAGAGAGGTGAAGTCTTTTACTCTTGATACATCATCTTTCGCCTACTTCTTTTATGAATATGCAGGTATCCCTGGCACGCTGCTGTGCGGCTGGATGTCGGACAAAGTGTTCCGCGGCAACCGTGGCGCAACTGGCGTGTTCTTCATGACCCTTGTGACAATCGCCACAGTCATTTTCTGGTTGAACCCAGCAGGTAACCCAACTCTTGATATGATTTGTATGACTACTGTTGGCTTCCTGATTTATGGTCCAGTTATGCTGATTGGCCTCTATGCACTGGAGCTCGCGCCGAAAAAAGCCGCAGGGACTGCAGCAGGCTTTACTGGCCTGTTTGGTTATCTGGGTGGCTCTGTGGCTGCAAGCGCTATCGTCGGCTACACTGTTGACTTCTTCGGCTGGGACGGCGGCTTCATGATAATGATTGGCGGAGGTATTGTATCAGTAATCCTGTTGGCTATTGTTATGGTTGCTGGAAAACGTCAGTTGCAACAAAATAAAGGCTAATAAAGCAAATGTGTAACTAGGGTTAATAAATCTGTGCTGATCAGCCCCCTTCGCAAAATGGACTCAACCAATTATCGAAGGGGCTTTTTAGTTTGCTAATTTAGTATGAAATAACTCCAATATACCAGTATTTTCTTGTGCTATTCATTCAGATAAGCTACAATAATACTGTAAATTTTGGATTACAGAACATGATTATAAGTTTAAGGAGTGTGCATCTATGCATTATCCAGTTATTATTGTTGGTGGCGGGATCACAGGTATTGGCATACTAAGAGACTTGTCAATGCGGGGGATTCGTGCCCTCTTGATTGAGCAAAAGGACCTTGCTTATGGGGCATCGTCCCGCTTTCATGGGCTTCTTCACTCTGGTGCGCGCTATGTGGTGGGTGATCCAGGCGCTGGCGCTGAGTGCATCGCAGAAAATAAAATCTTACGCCAAATAGCACCACATGCTGTGGAATTAACTGAAGGTTTCTTCGTGCGCCTAGCACAAGACCCTGAAGAATATGAAGAACGCTGGGTGAAAGCCTGTGCCGATGTTGGGCTTGATGCTAAGCCTATTGGCGCAAAGGAAGCCCTACGGCTAGAGCCTAATATGGCGCCTGATATCCGCTCAGCCTATATAGTGCCTGATTCTGCGGTGGATGGCTTTCGCATAGTATGGCAAAATGCCGCCTCTGCCAAGCAATATGGTGGCGAGCTACGTAATTATACTGAGCTGGCAGCTGTGCACACAGCTAATGGAGCTGTGAAAGGCATCACAGTGCGCAGCACCATCTCTGGCGCAACCGAAGAAATAGGCTGCGACTTTATCATCAACGCTGCAGGTTCATGGGCTGGCCAAGTCGCACATTTGGCAGGTGTTGATGTGCATGTCACCCCATCTCGTGGCTTACTGCTAGGCTTTAATCACCGATTCACTGATAGAATAGTTAATAGATTGCGCAAACCGGGCGATGGTGATATCTTCGTGCCGCATGGCTCTATCACTATCTTTGGCACGACCTCTAAGAATGTTGAAAGACCTGACGATCACGCCGTGCCGCCTGAGGAATGCCTAGAGCTTCTAAAAATGGGCAAGCTAATGTTTCCTGATATTGAAAGCTATCGCATATTGCGCGGCTTCGCGGGCACACGGCCGCTATATTCCCCATCTGGCAGCGCTGGCCGCGATGCCACACGTAATTTTGTGGTGCTGGATCACGAAAAAGATGGCCTGCAAGGCATGGCTTCTATTGTGGGTGGCAAATTCACCACTTATCGCCTTATGGCTGAGCGCATGAGTGATCTTGTGGCTGCGCGCTTTTCGAATACCACCCCTTGCCGCACAGCAAAAGAGCCGCTAACTCCAGATGCGTCGCTACTTTACAGATACCGTGCAATGCAGGTTTCTCCAAGCATGGGCGTAGATCTTGCAATATCTAGGCAGGGTGAAAGATTTAAAGAGCTGGTGGAAACGCTAGAGCAGTCGCCAGATAAGAGGGCGCTGCTCTGTGAATGTGAGCTGGTGACGCGCGCTGAGTGTGAAATGATTGCAGCTGAGCCTACAACGCACTTTATCAGCGATATACGCCGCCGCACACGCATGGGCATGGGCACTTGCCAAGCCTCATTCTGTGCATTCCGCAGCGTTGGCGCACTTTTTCAAGCAGGCATGCTCAAAGACAACAAGCCAGCATCACTTTTGAAGCAATTTATAGAGGAGCGCTGGAGCGGTATACGCCCAATGCTTTGGGGCTCGCAAATCAAGGAAATAGAGCTGAATAGAGGCATCTATGGCGCTCTT
>JAITWL010000045.1 GCA_031285285.1 Deferribacteraceae bacterium
ATGGCCTAATTGAAAATGGGCAGACAGCCGTGATAGAAATGGCCGCCTGCGCTGGACTGCCGCTTGTGGGCGATGCGCCTAATCCGCTGAAAGCGACCACCTATGGCGTGGGGCAGCTGATGGCAGCTGCGGCGCAACGCGGTTGCAAGAAAATTATCCTTGGCCTAGGCGGTAGCGCTACAAACGATTTTGGCGCTGGAGCGGCGGCGGCACTTGGGATAAAATTTATCAATGCGGCTGGCGAGAGCTTTATCCCGACAGGTGGCACACTTGCGGAAATCGTCAAGATTGATAAAAGCGGCCTGCTGGCTGAGCTAAAGTCTGTGGAAATCGTCACGATGTGCGATATAAATAATCCGCTCTATGGCAAAAATGGTGCAGCCTATGTGTTTGCCCCACAGAAAGGCGCTAACGCTGATATGGTGGCCTATCTTGATGAGCAGCTAAGAGCAATTGACAAAACTGTGCAAGCTGAGCTTGGCATAGATGTATCCCAGCTTGCAGGCGCTGGCGCGGCTGGCGGCATGGGTGGCGGTATGGTGGCGTTCTTCGGCTCGCAGCTGCGTATGGGCATAGAGGTGGTGCTTGATACAGTAAATTTTGGTGAGCATCTCAAAGGTGCAAACCTAGTGATAAGCGGCGAAGGCAAGATTGATTCACAAAGCCTCAGCGGCAAAGTGGTGATAGGCGTGGCGCGAAGAGCCAAAAAGCAAAATGTGCCACTAGTGGCCATAGTGGGCGCGATAGGTGATGATATAGACGCAGCTTACGACGAAGGCGTGAGCGCGATATTCAGCATCAATCGTGCAGCGATAGATTTCTCAATAGCAAAGCTACATAGCAAAGAGAATCTAAAGCTGACGATGGATAATCTGCTACGCTTTGCACAGCGACTTTCATAATTTAGCGGATAAAACGTTTACAATTTCACGGATGAAACGTTCATAATTTAACGGATGAAAGCACCAGCCACTCTTACAGTGATTACTGGCAATGGCTTTGCACATAGGCGCCCTGATGGCGTGAATGTGGTGCCAATATCGACATTGACCATTTAGGAAGGTATCTATGAAAATAGCCATCATCGGCCTAGGCTCAATAGCTCAAAAGGCGTATCTGCCGCTCTTTGCTGCCATGCAAGATAAGCATAGCTTTGTGCTATCTTCCCGCTCCATCGACAAAGCCGAGCAAATCCGCTCACGATATAATTTTGCTGGCGCTGTGGCGGGCGTAGATGCGCTTATTGCCAGCGGTGCGAAGGCTGCGTTTATTCATAGCGCCACAGACAGCCATTTTGCCATATGCAAGCAGCTCTTGGAGGCTGGCTTGCATGTATTTGTGGATAAGCCTATCAGCGAGACGCTAGCGGAAGTGGCAACCTTGCAAAAGCTGGCCGCTGCTAATGGCTTGTTACTCATGGCGGGCTTCAATCGTCGCTTTGCGCCTAAGATTCAGGAATTGAAAGCCGTGGCTGACAAGAGTATGATCTTTGTGGCTAAGAATCGCGTGAATACTCAGCAAGCAGCGGCCTTTGCGCTCTATGATAATTTTATACATCCGCTTGATACTGCGCTTTACTTGGCCGATGACGAAATAGAAAGCTACAGCAGCAAGCTGATTTGCAATGATGGCTGCCTGAGTCGTGTAGCCCTGCGCCTTGATACAGCAACTGCTACAATCATCGTCAGCATGAATATGCAGGCTGGCGCAAATAATGAGACAGTCACAGTCCATTCCCCTAGCGGCAGCTACACTGTGGAGAATCTTGTCACCCTCACAAAGCTAAGCCCAAGCGGCACAAACATAGATACAGGCTCTGATTGGGCCACTACGCTAGAAAAGCGCGGCTTTGCGCCTATGGTGCAATGCTTTTTAGAAGCTGTGGCGATAGCAAACACTGATTATGACAAGGCTATAAGGCATTGCAGGCAAGAGAAAGTGTATCAATCGCATGAGCTGATAAGTCTGCATGTATCTTAGTCCAAGTGATTGTGCCTGTTATGTTTGAATGCACTTGGGCAGACTGCCCAAGTGCACAATAATCTAGTCAATATTTGCACCTTTGCTAAAAGTGATTGAATCCAGCTCCTTAATCTTTGTCCAGTCAAACATATAGTTATTAAACACTTCTACACTAACTATCCAGTGCTCTAGCGATTTTGTGTTTTTTCCTTGTGTTACAAAATACACTGGGGGTGCACCTTGCTTTTTCACCAAGGCTGGTGCAGAGATATTTTCTCCCTTGGCAAATCTATCCATCAGACTTTGTGGGATGCGCAGCACATTTTCCCACGCAAGATCAACAAACACTGCATTAAAAGAGCTTGGGCTATCTATCCAGTGTGCTTTGCCATCCATTACAAAATATAGTGGATCACCCTTGCCTGCAATAATGAGCCCATTAAAGCCAGAAAATAGCGTATTGCTAGTAGTCTTGTTATATCTGGACAACGCCAGTGCAAGATCGCTATTTACTTTGTCATAGTCTATGCGCATTTTCTGTATAGCTGCAAGAGGCTTCGCATTGTCAGTATGTTTAAGCATGCTAAAATATATAACTAGGTCTGAATAGTATAGTTTTTTAACAGTAAATTCATTAATCAGCTGACTATTACTAGCCATATCTTGGTCATATTTATCGGCATCTGCTACTGCGCTAACTATAGTTTCGCTTAATTTTGTTATGTTTTCACTTAGTTTAGTTTGTTCATTTTTTAAAGCATTGATTCTTTTTTCAATTGTACCAAGATTTGTAGCCATTTGATCAAGGCGTTTTTCTGTATCCTTAAGATCGTCAAAAGCATTGTATATACCAAAACTAAGAGCAGTTAATATACCTTTGCCAAACCATTTACCATCATTATTGTAATCTTCGTATTCCTCGTCATATGCGGCTTTTGCATTTTTATAGTCTCTTTGAGCAGCTTCATAATCCTGCTTGGCTTGTTTTTGTGTAGCCAACAGCCCAGCCCTTTTGATATATTCGCCTTTAACTTTTCCTATTTCTGCTTTCAACTTAGTGTATGCGATATCTTTTTCAGTTATCAGCTTAAGTTGCTTTTGCTGTGCGGTTTTCAGCTCTTGTTCATATTTAGCCACGTTTATGTTGGCGGTATTTATAAGCTGGTTTATTATTTTATGTTGCTCTGCAATTGTTTGACTAATGTTTTGTTCAGCCTGTGCTAGTGTTGCAGAAAAGTCTGCTGCTAGGCATAAGCTTGCCTGCATGATTGTGAATATTAAGATTGTTATAGCCTGTTTCATAGTTAGTCTCCTTAGATTATGGGGGCTTATTAATAGCCCCCTGATATTATACTAGGTTTATTGCTGTAATTTGTTCTTGCAATAATTTTGCATTGTCCTGTGCTCGCTTCCAGTGCATTTGTGGTTCACCTTCGCCGCTACTGAGCTCCAGCTGCTTATACTCGTTGCGAGTGTTATTAAACGCATTAAGATATTCAACACTGATCATATTCAGCGCAACCCAGTTAGCAACATTAGTGATATAACCTTCAACAAAGAAGCTATCTTCAAAGAATGGAATGTAGTCTTCAATATCCTCATTTAACTTGACCTCAACTTCAATTTTAACTACACCTTCTAGCAGGCGGTCGCAAAATTTTTCCACGTTTTTCCAGAATAGAGCAATGTCTGATAAATAGACCTTCACTATGCGCATTGCACCAGTGGCAAGAGCCAATGACTGCAACACAAGCTTTAGGTCTCGCACGACAGTAGCTGAGTTTGCTAGATCACCTGTCATATTGGCTAGTGTTGTCATGGTCTCACGGCGAGCTATAGCCGCCTTTTCCCGCTGATCGGCTATTTTGTTAAGATTTTCATAGAGCAAAGCCTCTTTGTCAGCGGCCTGAGCTGCCATATTATCAAGCTTGCTGCTAATCTGCGCCCCAGCATCAGTGATAGCCTTGCTATATATCTCTGC
>JAITWL010000228.1 GCA_031285285.1 Deferribacteraceae bacterium
GCCGTGAAGCTTGAATCTAGAATAGATACGGCTTGACTGACGATAACTCAACTTTAACTCCACACTGGCTTGCCGTAAGCTTAGCTTGCCGTTAAATACTGACTGCATAATTGATGCCCTTGATAATTCTTTAGAACTCATCCTATGTCTGCCACCTCTCGTGACAGTATAGAGGACATTTCTACTTTGCTCTTAATAGGACATTACTACTTTGCTACGACATGCTTAAAATAAAGGATTGTATTTATAATATTGTGAACGTATAATGAGTGCTCATAGGCCGCAAAAAAGACTAACAGAAAAAGGTATATCAACATGAGCATGAAACTGTTTTCCCCCGTTAGTGGTGTAGCGATCCCGATCGAGTCAGTTGATGATCTGGCTTTTGCTGCCAAAATGCTGGGTGACGGCTTAGCTGTGCGCCCAGCGCTAGCTTTGCAAGATATCTGCTCGCCTGTGGATGGTGTTGTGGTGAATCTTAGCCAGACGCTACATGCAGTGATGATCTTAGCTGGTAGTCATGAAATTCTTATCCATATAGGTGTCGACACTATTATGCTGAAAGGCGAAGGCTTTAAAGCCTTTGTGAAAAGCGGAGATACAGTCACTAAAGGGCAAAAGCTATTGGCGGTTGATTTTGCAGCTATAGCGCCCAAAGTGCCTAGTATTGATGTGATCACTGTTATCACTAATCTACCTGATACACGCTCGTTATCTAAATCGACAGCCGAAAAGCTTGCAATGGGGGATGAGTTATATACGATCAATGACGAAGGGGCAGGCATAAAGGCAAGCGAGCCCCAAGAAGAGGTAATATCTCCGCTTTGTGAAATTGTAAATGAAGTGGGTATACATGCCCGCCCGTCAATGATGATTAGCCAAATTGCGGTTGGTTGCGAATCCGTGCAAATCAAAAAGGGCAATTCTATCGCTAATGCTAAAAGTATCGCAGCTCTTATGGGGCTGAATGCCAGATATAAAGATCAAGTGCAGATTATAGCTCGCGGCGCAGGTGCAGCAACAGTGGTGGAAAAATTGATGGAGGCCATCAAAAGCGGCCTTGGCGAAGCTGTGAAAGTGAGCACACCTGAACCAGAAGAACCAGCCAAGTCAATGGAGCCTGTTGTTTCAGATTTTTCTAATGCTGTTGTGCTTAATGGACTGACAGCAAGCCCAGGCTTCATGATAGGCAAGGCTTATCAATATCGCCAAACAGACATACCTGTGGTGGAGAATGCATCAAATAGCTCAATAGCTGCACAAATAGATATCCTTGATACAAATCTGCGCAAGGTATCTCACCAGATTAAGCTTGATATACAGACGGCTACTGACAAAAAACAATCAACCAAAGTTGACATATATAAAGCCCATCTTGGTATTCTGAGAGATGAGGCTATTATTGATGAGGCCAAAGCGCTCATTAAGGCTGGCAAGACAGCCGCTTTTGCATGGCGCAAGGCTACCGAGACAAGCACTGAGGCGCTATCAAAGATTGATAATCCGTTATTGAAAGAGCGCCTTTTAGACTTTAAAGATGTGGAGCGTCGCGTCATCCGCACTATCCTTGGCTTGGCAGATGAGATAGTTGAACTTTCGAAAGACACTATCGTGATTGCGCGCGATCTAGTGCCCTCAGACTTAGCAAAATTTGATCATGTCGCAGGATTTTTGCTAGCTAATGGCTCAACCACTTCGCATGTGTCGCTGATTATCCGTAATATTGGCCTGCCTTGTGTGGTGGTAATAGGCGATTCAGTGCTTAATATCCCCGATAACACTAGCATGATCCTTGATGCGACTGATGCTAAAGTGACAGTGAATCCTGAGCCTGCCGAGCTGGCCGCTATGCGCGAAAAACAACAAGACTTGGAAGAGATTCGCGCACGCAACGTGGCAGCTGCAAAAGAGCCTGCTATCACCACTGATGGCTTGGAAATTGCCGTGAAGGGCAATATATCTAACGCAGCCGAGAGCAAGCAGGCGAGCGAGCTAGGCGCAGAGGGTGTTGGCCTATTTCGCACAGAGTTTATGTTCCTTGGCAGCACCTTTGCGCCAGATGCTGAAACTCACCGCAAGCTTTATCAAGAAGTGGTTGACGTGATGGACGGTGGCAAGATCACCATACGTATGCTAGACGTTGGGGGCGATAAGCCCATATCTTATATTCACGGCACAGCAGGAGAAGAAAACCCCATCATTGGCCTGCGTGGAGTGCGCAATTATTCTGTGAATATGGCTGTGATCATGGATCAGATTCGCGGCATACTGCAAATTAAGCCTATCGAAAGAATCAAAATTATGATACCTATGGTGACAGACGCAGATGAATTTATATGGATTAAGAGTGCCATAGAAGAAGAAAAGAAGAAAATGGGCGTAGTTGGTGAGCTGGAGATAGGTACGATGATCGAAGTGCCTTCAGCGGCGCTGATATCGGAGCATATTGGTAAGTATGCTGATTTTTTCTCTATTGGCACAAACGATCTTACGCAGTATACTCTTGCTATGGATAGAGGAAATGTGAAGCTAGCGCCACGGCTCAATAATATGCACCCAGCGCTTCTTCGTATGATTAAGCTGACTGTGGAAGGCGGTAATAAGACAAACACGCCAACAGCTGTCTGTGGGGCTATGGCTTCGCAGGTGCAGGCGATACCTTTATTGATAGGGCTGGGTGTGACAGAGCTTTCCACATCAATGAAATCCATACCAGATGTGAAAGCGCTTGTGCGCACATTGGATAGCAAGAAATGTAAGGCTCTGGCAGAAGAGGCACTAACGATGGAATCGGCAAATGCTGTGATGGAATTGGTAAAGCGGACGTTTAATATTTAACATACAACTAAAGGGGGCTAATGATGAGATTAATTATCACAAAAGATGTAGGCAAATGGGCCGCAACATACGTAAAAGAGAAGATGAAGCGCATTGACATTACAGATCAGCGCAATTTTGTGCTGGGCTTACCCACTGGCGGCACAGCTGTTGATATGTATAAAAACTTTATCGAAATGTATAAACGCAAAGAAATTTCTTTTAAGAATGTGACTACATTTAATATGGATGAATATGTTGGCTTACCTGAAGATCACAAGGAAAGCTATCACACTTATATGAATGAGCATCTTTTTAAGCATGTGGATATGGATCCTGCTAAAATTAATATCCCAAATGGCAATGCACCTGATATAGCAGCAGAATGTCTTGATTACGAGCGTAAAATAACTGATGCTGGTGGTATAGATATATTTGTGGGTGGAGTGGGCGAGAATGGGCATATTGCATTCAATGAGCCTTATTCATCAATGTTTGCAGGCACCAATTGCAAGCAACTGAGCGAAAA
>JAITWL010000250.1 GCA_031285285.1 Deferribacteraceae bacterium
GAAACTGTTGCGAATTATATCAAATATTTAGAAGAAGCATTCATTATAAAATGCGCGCCTCGCTATGATATCAAAAGGAAAAAACTGCTGGAAACCAATGACAAATTTTATCTTGGTGAGCATTCTTTGCAATATGCGATTAGAAACAAACGCCCCGATAAAGTTCATGGAATCTTGGAAAATATTGTATTTTTAGAGCTTATTCGCAGGAATTATAATGTCTATGTAGGAAAGCTTGATGACACAGAGATTGATTTTATTGCAGAAGAACAGGATGGAACTCGCAAAATTTATATTCAAGTGTGTTTAGAATTTACCAATCCTGAGACCTATAAGCGAGAATTTACACCATTATCACGCATTAAAGATAATTATCACAAATATGTGGTAACTCTAGATAAAAATTGGCGGGCTGACGAAAACGGCATAATGGGAATTCATTTAAAGGATTTTTTACTTAAAGACATTTTGTGAAAATATGGAGGCTATAGCCAATCAATATGCCTAATGAATATATCGACTGGATCGTGATTCCGCTCACAGCGGGCGTTGTGGGCTATGTGACTAATGCTATAGCCATCCACATGCTTTTTCGGCCATATAAGCCACATTGGTATACCCTCGGCTGGCAAGGAATTATTCCGCGTACGCGTGCCGCTCTGGCAAGCAATGTGGGCAAGCTTGTGGGCGAAAAGCTGGTGACAGAGCAGGAAATTGCCGTTGCGCTGCAATCAAAAGAGCTGCATGCTGTGCTACAAGCGGCTGTGTATAGGTTGCTCACTGGCGATGGTGTTTCGCCTGCATCAACTTCTGAAAATATCAAATACAAGCTCGATCTTCTATTGCGAGCGGCCTGTGATAGCCTTGCTGCCAATGCTAGTCTACGAAACTCTGTGGATATATATGCTGCGAAGGCAATCCATAAAGCTTCCGCAGCTGTGCTAAACTTGCAATGTGCCACTGTGGCTAGCTGGGCGCAGCAACATGCCTCAGATAGCTTGTTGGAGCAGCTGCGGCGCTTTGCCAAAAAAGAAGCTAGAGATACAATAGATAGCTTCATACAGTCTGGTAAAAGCCTAGCTGACATGAGCGAAGGCGCAATAGATACTGCTGATTTGGCATCTGTGCTCACTGAACAGCTGCTGCCTATGCTGAGCGGCATACTATCACGGCCAGCGCTGCTTGATAGGCTTAGCGGTATGCTAATCACCTATAAAGACGAACAGTCCGCAGGCAATATGCTAAAGCGTGCTGCTGCCAACGCCTTTCTGAGCGATGAAAAGATCGTTGCCCTTGTGCGTGATAAAGTGCCAGATATGGCTAATGATATCGCCACAGATGCAGCTGTGTGTCATGACATTACAACATTGATAGAGCAGAAGCTGCAAGAGCTGCTACATAAACCATTGAGCGAATATGCTGCAGCAAAGCCCGATGACTACGATAAATTTTTGCATACAGTCTCTACAATCTTTGCTGAGAAAGCCGTGCCAGCTATGGCTAGCGAAAAGATAGCTGCCATTGCGGCTCGATATGATGGTATGAGCCTACGTGAAGCTATGAGCGCAGCAGGCGTGGAACTCAATAGCCTACTGCCAGCATCAGTGCCGCTAAGCAGCCTATTGCTATCAGGCGAATTGCGAAGATATATCAAAGATGCTATCTCTAGCAATATCACAAGCATATCGCTCAGCACTGCGCAGCTGGAAACACTAAGCACGGCCATCACGGGCTGGATAGTGCGGCTATTGCTGGCCTTTGTGCCGCAGGCGCTACGACATCTCAATATCACAGCTGTAGTGGAGGAAAAAATCAATTCGCTGGCTGTTAAAGATGTGGAAAATATGCTCTTTTCCTTCATGAGCAGTCACTTTCGCTGGATCAACATACTAGGCTTTGTAATAGGCTTCATCATTGGGCTAGGGCAGATGATGTTTATAAAGGCTTTTTGAATTCTTTAATCACCAGTATGAAGTTTTTTGAAAAATAAAATCCTATTATACACAGGACAGGTAAAAGGAGATTTTATTTATGGAGTACATTCAGTCCAAACCGTGGGTTCCGCCGCTATTGACAGGGCGGCTCAAATCATTTTTATATAAAAATGGTCGAATTATGACTTATAAGAAAGGCGCGGTTATAGTTAATGAAGATGATTATTTAGATGATGTTTTCATCGTAAAATCAGGAATACTCAGTAATTCCATTATGCACCATGCACTCAACAAATCTGTCACAATGTGTGGCATACGTTTTGCAGGACACATCTCTGGCTATGCTACATTCACGCTGCGTGAGCCAGCACCAGTCCGAATTATGGCGCTCAGCAAAACTACTATTAGTCGTGTAAGCTTTGCTCAGTTAGATCAGTATCTGGATAGCCAGCCAGATTTGAAAACTGAATTCTATAGACATTGTGCTCGCTCACTGCGTTCAGATGCTGACGCATTGCTTGCTATGGCTACAGCCACCACAGAAGAGCGCTTCTGGGTGCTAACAGCCTCTATTTTCTCCACATTAGATATAATAAAAGAAGGGCAGGAATGGATCGAAGTGCCTTTCAAGCTAAGCCGTGAGTCTGTTGGGGCGCTGCTTTATGTCAGCGTGATGACTATTGACCGCTTATATGCAGGCATGGTGAAAGGCGGAGTGATGCGGCGCAACGACCGCAACATATATGAGCTGAAGGTAAGTGCAATCAAAGAAGGCATGCATTGGGTAGCGGCAAGACATATAGCAGGCCGCGGTTGCTAAGCATTACCGTATGCCGCGCTTATTAAAAAATTCACCATATTCTGCATCTACTTTCAGAATATGGTGAGATATCCATGCATAGAGAATATCAAATGCCTGAGATGGCACTTTGGAATTACCTTCGTTATAGCTTTGCTTCAGTTCTGCCACTTTGCTGATGAATTCATCGTGTTGCCTTTTCTGCTTATCATATCCAGAATAGCTATATTTCTGCATTAGGTCTTCTTCATTCACAAAGTGGCTTTTGGTATAATGCTCAAGCTCTTCTAACAGCTTAGCGACAGATATCCTGCCTTTGTCCTCTTTTAGTGCAGCATATAGTGATTCTGTCAAGTCAATCAATCTTTTATGCTCTTGATCAAATAGCTGAACTTTCACACTCATTTCAGGTGTAAATGGCATATGGTACTCCTTGTAAAAAGTCTATTTTTATCTACTATATACTTTTTACTAAAGTTTGCAAGCCCTCAATTACTCCAATTACTCAATTAGCTCTTTCACCAGCTTTGAAGATATGCTCAGCTTCTAGCTGTCCATTTTCGTAATAAAACTTCGTTGGTCCATTTCGTTGACCAGCTTTGTAGTTGGCTTCCTCTTTCAATTGCCCACTTGCGTAATACTCCTTCAATAGTCCATCTAGCTGGTCTGCTTTATAGTTGGCATCTGTCCATAGTTGCCCACTTTTGTAATAAGTCTTAATTGTTCCATCCCATGTATGGGGGTTAACATTGAATTCCTGCCATAGTTGGCCACTCTCATAATACAATTTAGTTTGCCCATCTGGCAGACCATTTTGAATGCTGGATACTGTTTCAACTTGTCCATTTTCATAATATTTACAAACTTGACCCGTAATAGCCTGCCCCTTATAATTGGTAAACCCCGTTTCATCTACGACAAGAGCTTCATCAGCACGGTTGTAGTCGCAGATAGGTTTATCTTCTATTACTTGCGTTACCTGCTCAGCATTATTTACTGGCACTGAGGCGCAGGCGAGCAACATCAGTCCTACTAGTAACATAATATGTTTCATGGTTGCCCCAAATACTCCATACTTTATTCATTTTCTTCTTGACGCCGCTTTTCCATCTCTTCTCTTGCACGACGACGGCGCTCAGCCTGCGCTTTTTCGTCCATCTCGTCCATAAGCTCCAGCTCTGACACCGATTCTGCAGCAAATTCGCTGCGTGGATTGCGGCCGCTCCAGCGTATAGGCAGCTCGCGCAGCTTCTCAAATACAGCATAGAGCGTTGGGATGAAGAATATACCTATAAGTACAGAGAAAATCATGCCACCTACAATTGTTGTGCCAATGCTTCGTTGAGCCACAGCTGATGCACCATTTGATAAAACATTGGAAGCACACCACCCACAAAGGCAAGGCTCGTCATAACCACCGCACGGAAGCGCATCCGCGCACCGTGCATGGCTGATTCGCGTATGGTCATGCCATTTTCACGAGCATCTTTGCTGAATTCCACCATAAGGATGGCGTTCTTACTTGCAAGCGCAATCAGCACGATAATCCCTAGCTGTGCATATAAATCAATCGCTTGCCCTCGTAAATTAATCAACAGCACTCCACCAAAAAGGCTGACTAGCGTAGATAACATTACAGGCACAGGGATAAGCCAGCTCTCATAGAGCGCTACCAAAAATAGAAAGGCGAAGAGGAAGGCTAGGCCAAAAACCATCATAGTTGCACCGCTAGAAGCCTTCTCTTCCAAGGCTGTGCCAGTCCATTCAAATAGATAGCCAGGCGGCAGCTGGATCTCTTCCATTGCAGCGATTGCATCGCCTGTACTATAGCCCTTTCCAGGCCCACCTTCTATTGTAATACTGCGATAGTTATTATATCTTGGGATAGTTACGGGGCCTACAATATTGCTAATATTCACAAATGTAGAAAGCGACACCATATCGCCTGCGCTATTCATCACATACTGCTGCAATATGCTATCTTCACTATTGCGAAACTGGCTATCGGCCTGTATATCCACTTCCCATGTCTTGCCGTAGTTACTATAATCATTCACATGGTAGCCGCCAAGCATAATTTGCAGTGTGGAGAAGACATTCGCAATATTCACGCCCATATTGATAGCTTTTTCACGGTCAACATCTAGATATATTTGAGGATAGCCAATAGTGTAGCGGCTTTGCACGCCCGCTAAGCGAGGATCTTCTTTTGCCTGCATCACTACCCCTTGCATCGTGGCATATAGCTCCTGTGGTGTAGCACCAGCAGCGCTTTCAAGCATATATTCAAAGCCATCTATACTACCCATGCCCATAAGTGCAGGCAGCTTAAATGCAAAAGCTCTAGCCTTCTGATAGGTGTAAGCTCGTCTATTCACTTGATCCACGATCTCATCCACTGTCATGCCTGGCACGCCTTGTCGCTCTTCATGGGGAATCAGTGAGCCTATGAAAAAGGCCGCGTTTGACATGGCCGCGTTAGAAAGCATGCTATAGCCCTTGATCATAACCACATCTTGCACGCCAGGGATGGTCTTGATGATATCTACAATATCATCTGAGGCAACATTAGTCCGATTGAGCGATGCTCCATCAGGCAGCTGCACCTCACCCATAAAGAAACCCATATCTTCGGCTGCCACAAAGGCGCTTGGAGTATTTTGAAATAAGACATATGTACCAAAACCAGAGACAAATATCAACACAAGGAAAAGTATAGAAAATCTTAATATCTTGCCAACAATCAGTGTGTATGTGCTTCTAGAGAAATCTACAAACTGCAACACAAGCTCAAAGGGGCGATTGATGAGCGCCATTATTGGATGCGGCGGTTTAGCGGCATGTTTGCCGTGAGTAGGGCGCATCAATACGCCACAGAGCGCTGGCGAAAGCGTCAACGCATTGATAGCAGAGAGAACCACCGCACTGACGATAGCTATAGCAAATTGAGAATACATCGCGCCTGTAACTCCAGGAAAGAAGCCCACTGGCACAAATACCGACAAGAGAACGAGCGTGATTGCTATAATAGGCATAGTGATCTCACGCATCGCCTTGGCTGTGGCCTGTTTTGGCGTAAGCTCAGGGTGTTCTGTCATCACACGCTCAACGTTTTCCACCACCACTATCGCATCATCCACAACTATACCAATCGCAAGCACCAGCGCCAGCATAGTGATCATATTGGCTGAGCTGCCTGTAAGATAAAGTATAATAAATGTACCTATCAGCGACACTGGTATCGCAACCATCGGTATCAGCGTCGCGCGCCAATTCCCCATAAAGATGAAAACCACTATCAGCACAAGTATCAATGCTTCCACAAATGTGCTAAAAACGTCATCTATCATTTTTGATACAAAAGATGTGGCATCCATTGGTATAGAATATACCAGATCTTCTGGGAAAAATTGCGATAAACGCTCCATCTCAGCGCGCACAAGCTCCGCCACGGCCACGCCATTAGCATCTGGCGACTGCATAATAGCTACAGTAGCCGCTGGCTTCTTATTCATCACAGGCTCAACGGCCGTGATCTGTGGAGCAACTTCAACTCGGGCTATATCACTCACGCGAAGCATTGAGCCATCAGCATTTACACGGATGACAATATTTCTAAACTCATCAGCAGAAGAAAGCCGCCCCTGAGTTTTTACCATAAATTGAAACATCTGCGTATTAGGCATCGGCTGACCGCCAATCTGCCCAACTGGTGCTTGGATATTTTGGCTATTTAGCGCTGCTATCAGCTCAGTGGGTGTCACCTTGAGCTGAGCCATCTTCTCTGGATCCATCCAGATTTTCATGCTATCCACAGCTGTGGCAAAGCTCTGAGCACCCGCTACGCCAGGCACACGCGCAATAGCATCCATGATGTTGATTACAGCATAATTATTGAGATAGCGAGCATCAAGCGTGCCATTAGGCGATTGCAATACTATCATCATGACAAGGCTTCCAGACTGTTTATTTACCTGTACGCCATAACTTTGCACATCGGTTGGCAGCTGTGATTCGATAGTCTTAATGCGGTTTTGCACGTTGATAGCATTCACATCATTATTTGTACCTTGCTCAAAGACTATATCTAACGAATATGAGCCATCGCCGCTATTAGAGCGCATATAGGCCATACCATCAACGCCATTCATAGCTGATTCTATAACCTCAGCCACAGTAGATTCCACAATTTCTGCACTAGCGCCTGGATAGCCTGTGCGCACATTAACCGATGGAGGTGTGATATCAGGATACTGCGCTGTTGGGATATTTTGTATGCATATGAGGCCAACGATCGTGATAAGTATTGATATTACTATCGCGAAACGTGGCCGCTTAATAAAGACATCTGAAATCATAAATTATTCCTATTCTTTAGGAGCCATCTGCTGCTGTATCATAGCGTTATATTGTTCTTGTGTCAGTGGGGTGACAGGCTGCCCAACAGTGGCCTTTTGTATGCCATCCACGATGATTGTATCTCCTATTGTCAAGCCCTGAGTGACTACCTGCCTGCCGCTCGCCAAAATTGTGCCTGTAACAATATTGCGGCGCTGAGCTATGCCACCTTCTTCAATAGCAAGCACATATTTATTACCAATATCATTGATGATAGCGGCCTGTGGCACTGTTACCACGGATTGCTCCACATTAGATGTGACTCCAACAGTCATAGTTTGCCCTGATGTCAGCACACCAGTAGGGTTTCCAATCACGCCACGTATGCGGATAGAGTCGGTGGAGCCACTCACGGCATTATCAATGAAATTGATCTTGCCCTTCTCAGGGTATGTAAAGCCGCTTGCAAAAGAGATATCAAGCGACACATCATTCATAAGATCACTATAGCGCGAGCGAAGCTCTTGCAGCTGCCTATCAGATACACTAAAATAGACATACATTGGGTCTGGTGCAATCACTTGCACGATAGTGCCCGAAGATGGCCCAATTGTCTCGCCGATATTGTATGTGACAAGGCCAACGCGTCCATCGATAGGCGAGGCCACTTCGGTATACTGCAGATTGAGGCGAGCAGTCACCAGCGCGGCCTGAGCCGCTGCCACATTGGCTTGCTCCGCCAATGACGCGGCAACAGCATCATCATAGGTAGCTTTTGCTATACTATTAGATTCAAAAAGCACTCGTGCGCGCTCTCGTTGGCTGGATGCGTTATTATTTTTTGCCCTCGCTTGCGCAAGTGCGGCCTCAGCCTGACGAACAGCAGCCTGATATTGGCTTTTTTCTA
>JAITWL010000276.1 GCA_031285285.1 Deferribacteraceae bacterium
CATATCCACAACGCAAATCTCAATGGCTTTGGCTATTCCACTTTGCAAGTGCCTGTGATCATTGCTGATGGCCTGCGTGGAGATAATAAAGTGTCTGTGCCCGTGCCAAATGGCCAGCTCACGGATCATGCTATACTCGCAGCTGATATCATCAATGCTGACGCGCTTGTGCTGGTATCACATTTCAAAGGTCACATAGCCACAGGCTTTGGCGGCGCGCTGAAAAATCTAGCTATGGGTTGCGCAGCACGTGCTGGCAAGCAGCATATGCATAGCACCACCAAGCCCTATGTTGACCAACACAAATGCACCGCCTGTGGCCGTTGCAAGCAATATTGCCAAGTGAACGCCATCAAAATATCAGGCAAGGCTGAGATAATGTCGGATATCTGCACTGGCTGCGCCCGCTGCATAGGCATCTGTCCAGAAAATACTATCCATCCTAGCTTTGAAAATAGCAGCGATAATCTGCAAAAAATGATCGCAGAATACGCAACAGCCGTGGTTAAGTCTTTCAACAAGCCTGTGATTTGCGTGAATGTGCTGACATCAATCGTGCCTCTATGCGATTGCTTGCCGGCTAATGATGCGCCACTGGTGCATGATTTAGGCTTTATGGCTTCCACCGACCCAGTCGCGCTTGATAAAGCCTGCCATGAGCTAGTTAAGAAGCACTGTGGCGGCGAAGACCCATTTCTCAAAGCCAATGGCGTCGATGGCGAAGTTGCTTATAATCACGCAGCTGCAATCGGCCTTGGTTCAACAAAATATGATGTGATAGAGCTGTAATAATGAAAATAAGATTACTTATCCTGTCTATAGCAGTATTTATAGGTGCTTGCTCGCTGACAGCCGCGGAAACCCCATCGCTATCAGTGATTGATCCAAATCCTGAACCACAAGCTAGCACTGACCCTAAGCCTGAGTCTACGCCCGATCTGACTGTGCCACAACCACAGCCAGAGCCTCAGGCAAGCAGCGAACCCGAGCCAGCGCCTGTGCCAGAGGCCAAGCCAGGCGGACGTAACGAGGCGATTAGCTCCTATGATGATGTCAAAGCCTTTATGGCAGAGATGGTGAAGAAGGGGATTGATAGCAAGACTCTGCAAAATACCTTTGATAAAACAAGGTTTGACTATAAAATTATTTATCTGATGAACCGCCCAGCTGAAAAAGCACGCTCGTGGACTTGGTATTACGATGCTATGGTGAGCAAAACACGTGT
The DNA here is from genome assembly GCA_031285285.1 of Deferribacteraceae bacterium. Taxonomy (GTDB): domain Bacteria; phylum Chrysiogenota; class Deferribacteres; order Deferribacterales; family JAISNW01; genus JAITWL01. The sequence goes on from JAITWL010000276.1 coordinate 1,226, forward strand.
TGGCAATGGCTCTCTATATCTTACAGAGCACAAGACCGCGCTAAATAAGATTAGTACGGAATATAAAGTGCCAGCGAACGTGATAGCAGCAATTCTTGGCATAGAGACTAACTATGGTAAGTATGTAATCAAGCAGACAGCTGTGCAAGGCCTTGCTACGCTGGCTTTTGAGTACCCACGCAGAGCGTCATATTTTAGAGGCGAGTTGGAGCAGCTTTTCATACAAGCTAAGGCTAATGGCTTAGATCCGCTCTTCTACAAGGGCTCATACGCTGGGGCAATAGGCTTGCCACAATTTATGCCAAGTAGCATGGCTAACTACGCCAAAGATGGCGATGGCGACGGCAAAGTGGATATTGTGACAACACATGCGGACGCAATAGCGAGCATTGCCAACTATTTGCGCATGCACGGCTGGAGAGATGGCCGCCACACTGTGGCGCTCGTGACGCCTACAAAAACGCTAGCTGCCAACCAATTTGTCAAGAATATCTGCGCCACAAAAGGCAAGAGGACAGTCAAACAGCTGCGTGAGCTGGGAGTGCCACTGCCAGAGCAGTATAAGGACGATGAGAAAGCCTTCTTAGGCAAATTGGATGAGGATGTGGATAAAGGCACATACCAAGTGGCTGTGTTCTTTGAAAACGCCTGCCCAATATATCGATATAATTATAGCCTGAAATACGTGGCCGCTGTTGCACTATTGGCGGAGTCGTATGAGTAATTAAGATTTTTTTGGATAGTATGCAAATAACCCCTTGACTATTAAGCCAGTTATGCTACTATCCACTTCTTTCATAGGAGAGGTGGCCGAGCATGGTCGAAGGCGCTCGCCTGCTAAGTGAGTATACCCATTAAACAGGTATCGAGGGTTCGAATCCCTCCCTCTCCGTAGAATTCAGTTCTAAGGGCTTCCAGAGAAATCTGTGAAGCCCTTTTTATTTGCATATTTACGCATTCGCAAGAATTATCGTGCGCTTGATGCTTTTGATCAGCAATATCTAGTGTTTCAGAATATCTATAGATTTCGCAATATTGGTGGGATTGATGTTTTACCATCTTTTGATAAGGGGGACAAAGCTAAGGGGCAATGGGCGCAAGCTGGCGAGATATGCGAGATTGTGAACAGTCTGTCAGAGGAAATGGTTGATGCTGATGCAATGAATAGGGATGACGACTTGGAGATCTGCGTATACGGCTCTATATTGCAAGAATATCGTGATTTTTTGGAAGAGCAGAATTTTATTGATTTCGCAGCTATTCAGGTGGAGGCTTGCAAGCTGTTGCAAGATAACCCGCAGATATTGGCAAAATTGCAGGCTCAGATTGAATATATCATGATCGATGAGTATCAAGACACTAACTATATTCAAGAACAGCTCATATTCATGCTTGCAGGTGATAAACAGAATATTTGCGTGGTGGGTGACGATGATCAGGGCTTATATCGCTTCCGTGGTGCTACCATTCGCAATATTCTTGAATTTCCAAATAAATTCCCTAAAGACAGATGCAAAATCATTCCGCTGAATATCAACTACCGCTCCAATAGTGACATAGTGAGCTTCTATAACCAATGGATGTCTACAACTTCTGGCCGAAAGTTTAGCTTTGATTGGGAGCATTATAGATATGTAAAAACAATTATTCCACATAGGGGCAATATGGCTAGCCCTGCTGTGGTGCAGGTTGCTGGCATAGATGATGTGAATCAATGGCATGAAAATGTGCTTAATTTCATCAAGACAGCCAGAGATTCTGGCAAAATCAGTAATTATAATCAAATAGCTTTTCTCTTTAGGTCTGTAAAAGGAGAGCAGGCAACAGGTTTGGCTAATTTTCTGGAATATAATGGGATAAATGTATATTCTCCACGTTCAGAGATGTTTTTTCAGCGAGATGAAGTCAAACTCCTGCTTGGGTGCTTGATGCTGATGTTTCCAGGCTATGTGCAAAAGCTGGAAGGTGGTCAATTTAAATATGTCTTTGAAGATTTGAAAGCCCTCTTCACCTCTTGCAGTCAGCAAAAGCGCTCCAGCAAGACAATCTACAATCCTTTATTCAAAGCAAAGCTGATGAGCATACTAAGCTAAAGGGTAGCACAGACTATGCTTTCACAAGCTTAATATATCAATTGCTAGCTTTTGAGCCATTCCGCAGTTATTTAGATGCTAATCTTGGCGCAGGTGTTACAGATCTGCGACCTGTGCGCAATATTGCGCTCCTGACAGAAATAATCAGCAAATATGAATACTTGCATAGGATAGATATTTTAAAGGCCAAATACATAGATAGAGATGTGGAGAAGCTTTTTAACCTCTATTTGCGCCTACTTGCCAAGGATGGGATGGGCGAATATGAGGACGATTCGGAATATGCGCCGAGCGGCTGTGTGTCATTCCTCACAATCCACCAGTCCAAGGGTATGGAGTTTCCTATTGTATTTGTAGATTCGCTTAATGCAAGTCCACGAAGGCAGAACGAAGGCATGCTTGCTACAGTTAGCAAGTATCTGCATCGCAAGCCTTTTGAGCCAGAAGAGAGCATCAAATATTTTGACTTTTGGCGACTATATTACACAGCTTTTTCCAGAGCGCAAGATCTGCTCGTGCTCACTTGCAATGAAAAAAATGGCAAAGGCAAAACACCAAGTGCTTATTTTGAAAAGCCATATGCAAGCTTAAAAAGCGTCAATAGCTCAGATTTTGATATTAATGACTTTAGCTTTTCTGATGTTAAGGATGTCAATCTCAAGGAATCCTTCTCTTTCACCTCTCATATTGGCGTATACGAGCGTTGCTCGCTTCAATACAAATTTTTTAAGGAGCTTGGCTTTGCCACAGTGCGTATGGGCGCTACTATATTTGGTAGTCTAGTTCATCAGACTATTGAAGATGTGCATAGAGCCGCTCTTAGAGGTGCACCACAACTTATCACTCCTGAAAATATAGCGCAGTGGCTTGATGCCAACTATGCAACGCTATCAAAGAAAGAGCATGCTTACTTAGGCGAAAAACAGATCCTTGCAGCTTTAGAGCATGTAAAGCGCTATGTCTATGAGCCATCAGGTGAGAAAAACTGGAGCCGAATCCAAGATGCTGAGGTGGAGATAACTTTGGTTAAGGAAGGCTACATTATAGAAGGCAATATTGATTTAATCCAAGGCGAAGGAGATACAGTGGAGCTTGTCGACTTCAAATCAGAGAAGAAGCCTAATATTGAGACAGAGAAAGATAGAATAGAGTTTTATCGCAGACAGCTGGAGCTATACGCCCATTTGGTGGAAGAAAAAACGAACAAGACTGTTAGTGGCATGAAGCTATATTACACAGGTGAAGAAAGCAACGAGCGTGAGATAGCCTTCTTGCGTGATAAGGCCTCTATAGCAAAGACAGTGGAAAATTTTGACCAGATTGTGAAGAAGATACAACGCAAAGATTTTTCTAGCAAATCCAATAT
>JAITWL010000334.1 GCA_031285285.1 Deferribacteraceae bacterium
TGGAAGCAGGCACAACACCCGCCGTGGTCTTCGACTGCGACTTGGCAGGCTCTATCAAAACAACAGAAGTGGAAAAGCACTATCCATCACGCTTTGTGCAGTGTGGCATCAGCGAGCACAACGCTGCAAGTGTGGCTGGCGCAGCAAGCGCTGTTGGGATCAATGCCTTCTTCACCACCTTCGCGATGTTTGCAATAGACGAAGTCTACAATCAGCTACGGATGAATGATATCAATGATAGCAATCTGAAAGTGGTATCTACTCACGCAGGTGTGGATGTTGGCGAGGATGGCAGAACGCACCAGTGCATAGATTATCTTGGCCTCATGCGCAATGCTTTTGGCTTCAAAGTGCTCGCGCCTGCCGATCCTAATCAGACAGACGCAATGACACATTATGCAGCCAAGCATTATGGCAACTTTCATATAGTGATGGGGCGATCAAAAGTACCTGTAATCACTGATGAGCAAGGCAAGCCCTGCTTTGGTGAAGGCTATAGCTTTGAATATGGCCAGCTGGATAAGATTCGCGATGGTAAATATCCGCTATTGGCTTTTGGCGGCATGCTTTATAGAGCGCTGGACGTGCGAAAGCTAGTGGGCGAGCAGCTTGCAGTATATAATGCAGCTACACCCACATATATCAATGAAGACATCATAGAAGAGCTTGCAAAAGCAGGTAAGATATTCACATATGAAGATCATAACCCCATGAGCGGCTTATACTCTACTGTATGTAATATAGTCGCTCGCAAAGGCTTGGCTTGCAAGGTGATACCTTTTGGGGTGTCTCGCTATGCCCTATCAGGCGCATCTGATGATGTATTTAAGCTATTGGGGATAGATCCTGAGTCAGTAGCAGCTGCGATAAAGGCGGAGATATAGGAGCAAAGTCCTATTCTCTCGCTGGCAAACGCCCTCTTTTGAAGGCTTCCACGTATGTTGCGCCGCTTCCGCCTTGGCTTGCAATCAGTCCTGTGGCTGTGCGCACTGTTTCAAAGCGGATATCGGCGGGCACAGGAATGGTAAAGCGTTTATCGCTGCCAAAATAATCCCTCTGAAATGCTGCAATCACTGGAGCAGCGATGTTTCCGCCGCTCCAATCTTCATTCATTGGGCTATAGTCATCATAGCCCACCCAGAGCGCAATCACATAGGGGTATGCGATTGCGACAGTCCATACATCCTTGCTATGGTCAGTAGTTCCTGTCTTGGCAGCCGTGCCAGGCAACAGCCTAGCGCCTCTTGCAGTGCCTCTTGTGGACACATCTTGCATGATATACATAGTCTGATAAGCCACAGCATCGTCAAACACTCGCACAGGCTCGCTATGCTGCACTTCCAGCTGTCTGTCATCCAAAGATACGCTATCTAGCAGGCTATATTCATTCACGGTGCCGAAAGTGGCTAATGTGCTGAACATTTTCGCCACACTAAGCGGCGTTGTGCCATATGCACCTAGAGCCAAAGAGAAATATGGGCTTAGTTCGCCATCAAAACCCATCGCCTTAGCATTTTGAGCAACTCGCACTAAACCAACGCGTTGTGCCAAGGCAACTGTGGCATTATTCAGCGAATATACAAGCCCTGAGCGGATTGGCACACTACCAAGGAATACGCCTCGGTAGTTGCCTGGTGAATACTCAGTTTTACCAGATCTGAAGGTGTATTGCTTATCCACAATATGTTCGCTAGGTAAGATACCGCGCTGAAAGGCTGTCGCATACACTATTGGCTTAAAGCTCGACCCCATCTGCCTCTTGAGCGATAGCGCCCGATTGAGCGTGCTATCAGCAACTTTGCTGCCTATGGCCACCTCGATGCCGCCAGTAGCTGTATTTAGCATCACAAAACCCGCTTGCACACGTGGATTTCTTGCATATAACGGAGCTAACGCTCGCTTTGCTGCTGCTGTGGCTTGAGTATTATAGTGTGTCCGTATCACAATCTCGCCCACACTGGGATCGATACCACCTTCCACAAGCTCTTCTATTGCCAGATTGACTAATGACGGCTCTACTTGTTTATAACTACGATCAGCAAGCTCTAAGCGGCTATCTAGATAATGGCGATAATCTGCTACACTAAGTTGTCCATTGCTATACAAGCTATTTAGCAGCTGACGAGCAACCTTATCATGATATTGAATACTTTGCTGTGGCTGTCTTATAGCTTTTGCCACAAGAAAACATAGCTCCAGTGTATCTAGATCAGCCACAGCTTTATCAAAGTATGCTCTGGCTGCGCCTGTCAGCCCTTGAATCTCTGGAGCATAGTATACAGCATCGAAAAACAACTTATATAGCTCCCGATCAGTATAGCCACCTTGCAGCTCCTTCATGATGTAATATTGGAGTAGATTGCGCTGAAAAGCACTATCCAGCCGTGAAGCTCGCAAGCTTAATTTCGATATTTCAGTTAGGCTATTGGCATAATGCTCGCGGATAAAGGATTCTAGCGAATCTGGATCTAGATGCTCCATGCGCAATAGCAGCCGCTGCCACCACGCAAAGCGCTCTTTATAAGGTATTTGCTCTGCGCGCAACTCATTTAGCAAGTAGATAGGTAAATCAAGATTTATATCTTTGCCTAGACGGCCACCAAAATGATAGTCTCTGCGATACATGCGAGTGCCATCTGCGGCGTATATCTCAAGGCTAGTGCTTTCTCTATAGCTTTCAAGCCCTGTGAACGCTGGTATATGTAGCTTTATCAGGGTAGCTTGCGTCCAAAGCAGCATCACAAAGCCAAAGGCAAGCGCCAAGAAGCTTGATAATGCCAGCAATACAAAGACGCAAAACCTCGCCCTTTTCATATATGAATAGCCTTTTCGATCCTATCGGATTTCTGCTCTATTATAAGCTTATCTTCTAAATTGAATACCTTCATGCCATTCTTCAATAGGAGTGAAAATAATTCCCTCTGGATTTGTAGCCATAATGGCATCAACCATTGATTTGTGATAAATATACTTCGAACAATCTTCTTGTAATGAAAAAATAAGACGTTTTTCCAAAGGAATATTAGAGAGAATTTCCTTGTCCAATATTAGTTTAGTTATACTTCTAATTTCACCATCATTTGTATCTAATTCATATTCTGCATTTTTCATGTCCAGACATTGAATTTTGTTATAAATATATATTATCCAATAATCAGAATACCTTAGTCGTCTTATTGTGCTTTATTTCAGCAGGCAGTAATTGAATGCCATAGATTTTCAAACCATTCAGCACATCAAATATTTTTTGAGAAAAAACAGAATTAGGCAAACAATGATAGTCAGTCATTATAACTTTTTTGGGGATCGGACTATTAAAACACAGTTTAAATAGTCTTGCACTTTTTTCAGGAAACGGCTTGTTGTCAACTAAAAACCAAGTGTCTTCATCTTCATCATCGTCATCTCTCAATAACGGAGTCCTAGGTTTATAGTCGCTACCGATCAAATAATATTCAAATTCATTCATAATGCCATTCTTCTCACATTTAGCATTGGTTTTCAATTAAATACGCGGCTAGCTTCTCAGCTGCACGGCGGCGGTGGCTGATAGCATTCTTTTCATCGGCCGAAAGCTCTGCCATGCTGCGGCCATCAGGCAAGAGGAACAGCGGATCATAACCAAAACCATTCGTTCCGCGAGGGGTAGTGCCCACAATGCCAGTGCATTCGCCACGAAAGATTTGCACAATCTCTCCAGCACGCGCCAATGCTATCACAGAGACGAAGCGTGCAGCGCGATCGCTTTTGCCTGCTAAGTTTTGCAGCAGTAGCGCATTGTTATCAACATCTGTAGCGCTACTAGCATAGCGCGCTGAATAAATCCCTGGCGCACCATCCAGCGCCTTCACCTCTATGCCTGAATCATCCGCGATTACATAGTCTTTAATTAGCTGGCTAAGTGCAACAGCCTTGATGCAGGCGTTTTCCTCAAAAGTGCTGCCAGTCTCTTCCACATTCATAGAGGCAAAGCTGGGGTATGGCTCCACAAAAGCTATCCCAGCCAGTATTTGCTGAAATTCTGCCACTTTATGTGCATTGCCAGAGGCAACATAAACCTTCACTATTCAGTAACTTCTTTTGGTCTAACAGTCAGCACTGGGCAACTGGCGCGGCTGATAATTTTTTCAGCCGTAGAGCCAAAAAGTACATGCTCTAGCCCTGTGCGGCCATTTGTGCCAATCACTATCAAATCGGCCTTGCTCTCCTCAGCGTATTTAATAATTTCGCTGTAAGGAGTGCCTTTCAGAAGCTTTGTCTTGTATTTTATCTAATCATTCACTGTGCCATTCATCAAAAATTCATCTAGATGCTGCTGCGCGCCGACCTCAAGCTCACCAAGAAAGCCCTGCAAAGTGCCCTGCGGCACATACATAGTCACGAGATAGGTTTCATCGAATACCACATGGATGATCTCTAGATCTGCGTTGAACATTTTGCTCATATACACAGCATATTCCAGCGCATTCGATGACGCTTCCGAGAAATCAGTGGGAAATATAATCTTTTTGACTTGCATAAGAGCCCTCCTAAATATACAAAATCTCCGGTCTGCGACCTTCGAGGATCGCGGCTTTATCCGTAGGCAAAACCACCTTAACCCATTATAATCTTACAAGCTCAAAAAGTTCAAGCATTTTGTAGACTTCTTAAATGATTGTTCATTGGGGGGCGATTGCATACATAAGAAAATGCGGAATGTCACTATTTATCGGGCAGGCGGACCTCGCCCATACAAGCC
>JAITWL010000387.1 GCA_031285285.1 Deferribacteraceae bacterium
TGAGCTTGTCATTGGCAACAAATATATTTGATTCTGATGTTTCTTCTTCCATAAGATAAGAAAAAGCTATGCCCATACCCCAATGCCGACCATAGCCATAGGCAGAAAGGCCTATCACATTAAAATCTTGCATATTGTCATCATCCACATATATATCGCGACTAGCCTTGCCATAGTGCAGACCAAGATGCACATCCCTATCAAAAGGGTCAAATCTGCTCTGCTCTTGTGGAGCAACATAGACTATGCCCTGATCCTGCATCTGCAAATTTCCATTCAGTTCTAGCGTTTGGGCAGTCGCTAAGCTGCAAAATAGGCATAACGCCACACAAAATGATATAAATATCCTCACAATTACCCCCTAATTGCAACTCTCAACCGCATCTAGTTTATCTGCTAGTTGTGCCACAATATTATCTTTTTGCGTGAATTTCTTTGGTTCTTTATTTAAAGATATTCATCTCGTTGCTATTCTTCCATTTTTCATTCCTAACAGTGCTCGTCTTGCTAGCCTCAGTGAGATTATATACCACCTCGCTAAAAAGCTTCGCAGGCACGTCACATAGAGGCACAAAGTTTTCGGGCTCATCATACACATAGCTACCGCGTGCCACATCGTCTTTATAGAAGGCCACCTGCCCCATCACTGCATCATCGTTGCCATCCCAGCCGAGGCTGACATATAGCCAGCTGTGGTTCAGCTGCACGCCGAGCTTACTTTCTGGAAATTCTTTATAGCTATCGCTAAAGGCGCCGCTATCCTGCACAGAGCCTTTGCTCCAGCCCATTTTGATTAGTTTATTAATAAGAGTTATCCCTGGTAGCGTCACTCCGCCAAAGCGCTCGAGGAATTTAGCCTCTTTCTCATCATCTGCAAGTGCGAATGTTGGGCGCTCTAGCTGCAAGAAAGGCTGAGCTATTTCGTAGTCGGCTAGTTGCTCTTTCCATGCGGCTATCTGAGCCTCACTCAGCTCTAATGGGTGCACAAGGCCAACTAGATGCTCTTTGTAATCACTAAAGCTCAGTGCATCATCATTTTCATCGCTAAGTGAGCCATCGCTCATGTAGCGGAAAGTCTTAGTAAGTGTGCCATTCTTGTATATACCCCAGATCAAGCCCATTGCAAATGAGTGCATGATAGGGTTTTTCACAAATAACCGCTCCCAGGCATCAATAGACCATGAGCGGCCAGATGATAGCGCATTCTCTAAGCGGCTTGCCTGAGTAGTGACTACAGTTTTCAAGCTCTTTTTAAGCGCTGTAAACTCAGCCTTAGCCGCACTGGCCTTGGCCTCGTCATCTTTTGCGCCTGGCTTAGGTAAGCTCTTCACGGCCTTGCCAGCCTCATCTTTCAGCTCCACAGCGAGTGCTGGCGTCAGAAAAGCTGTGAACTTACGTGTGCCATAGTCAATGACCTTCTCGCCAGCTTGATTAAAGCCTAAATCGGGGATAATCCTATCAGCTAGCTGCTCAGAGCTCAAGCCCATAGCCGAGGCAGCAAGCGCAAAGCTCTCTGTGGCGGCCTTCTTCACCTGCTTATTCTTGAATTTGGCCGCAATACTGTCCACCTGCATCAGAGCCAAATCCTGCCCCGATAAGGCCATAGCCTTCACCGCTTCGGCTGCAATAGCGCCACGAGAGCTATCCGCCCAATCAGTGATCTGCTTATATAGGGCTGCCACGTCGCTATTAGTGGCGTTCACGCCAAATAGCAGCAGTGCACCCTTCTTCTTAGCCTCAGCGCCCGCTAATATCCACTGGCTATATATATCAGCTGCGAGCGCGTGTAAATCCTCTTTGTTAAATGCTTTGGAGATAGTCTGCACATGCGGCGGCAGCTCCATAGTTTTGGAATTGATGAATTGATAGACATAATATTTAAGGCCTATCTCATCCGAATTGCGCACCTTTGGCCATTGTTGCGAATTCGTCCATTCAAGCGCTTTCTCGATAGACTTGCCATATTTCTTGTAATAGGCCACAAGATCAAGCTCTTGATCACCTGAACCGCCATCATAGGCCATTAGCAGCTTTTCGGCATATTCGCGCACGGCTTTTTTCTTAGCGTCCACTAATGGAGCGATTTTAGCCTTCAAATCAGCCATTAATTCTGCGGGCTCCGCTCTATCTTTCAGCACGGCGAAGGCGATATTGCTCACTTTTTTTGATTTGTCGCCAAGCAAATCAATATAAAAATCGACATCAAAATCTTTTGGCAAGCACATAGCCAAGTAAACATGCGGATCACCCTCTAGCGCAGCGAAAGTTTTCTTATATAGCTCAGGGTCGCGCTGAGCTATGGCTGTCAATATATAATCCCAAGGCCTGTTTTCAGCGCTGTAATACTGTCTCATGGTGGATAGCGCTATGAGCAACTTTTCATTATCAAGCGAGCTTATTATATCATTAACATACTTCTTATTGTCCACTTCAAGCATATCTTGCACGCGAAGCGGCGCGCCTTCGCCATCTTTAGCAAGCAGCTCTTGTGCGCAACGCATAGCCACGGCCGACTGGCCTAGCATACTGCCAACAAAATGCGCGAATAGCTCGCTTCCCTTATCAGCTGTGAGCACCTGCTCCCAAGCCGCTATATCCACAGGTTGGCCATTTTGATTTAGATAAAAATAGATGACATTTTTGCCATTAGCATTGGCATATTTCAGCGCCCTCTTAAGCACTTCATAGCGCTTGCCATAGAGATCGTTCATATGATTCTTAAGATGATAGATATTTTTACTAGCCTGAGCCGCAAAAGCGAAAAGCGGGGCAATATCCATGCCAAGCGCCTCAAACTTGTCGCGGATGCCTGTATTATCATAGCGCTGCAAGCATTCTAAAAGCATAAAAGGCGATTTCATATACACATCATTGACGATATCCCTGATTGAGCCTGCGGGCTCTGCGATTTCGCCCTTGCCATATGCTATGAAGCTGCCAAAGAGTGAAAGCCCTTCATGTCTAGCATCTTG
>JAITWL010000087.1 GCA_031285285.1 Deferribacteraceae bacterium
GCTGAGGATTGGGGCGCAACTATGCGCGCGCTGTGCGAGGCTTTCGGTTAAAATTCCCCCTTCTTTGTCATTGTGAGGCTCTGCGAAGCAATCTAGGATTCAGGACTATAGTTAGCCTCTGGCAACAATTATTAGGAACGGCCTTGCAATAGACTTGTCACGAAACAAAGTAAGGCAAAAGTCCCCTTCGGCGGAAGGGGTGCCCACAGGGCGGGGTAGTGGCTCCTTAGCCTTAAACCATCGCTATGATTATGCGTGCAAGCATTACAATATAAATTAGTAGCCATAATTAATGCAATAAGTTGTAATGCTTACATGCGTAGCTATGACCAATGGCTAAAAGCTGTGGATCACTACCCCGTCTTGCTTCGCAATCCACCCCTTCTAAAAGAAGGGGACTTGTTGGCTTGCTTCGTGACAAGCCTATATAAGTCATGGCAGCACTTCTATGGTGATAGTAGTAATTTGTTGCATATCAGCTATGGCTATGCTGTCTTGATAGCCAAGCAATAGCTCATCCAAGGTCATCAGCCTGCCATCAGCCTCCACATAGAAATATGGCGTGATCTTTGGGCGAGCATCATATACAGTTGCTGGCGAATAACCTATTGATTTCAGGCTGACAGCTATATTATCCACCCATCTAGCGCTCTGCTTGCCGCTTTCGTCGCGCAAGAATATGCTAATCTTTGATTTGACAGGGAATAGCGAAAATATATGCTCATAGAGCACAGCGCCAGCACCATTCTTGAGCTGTATGCGAAAGTGCAGCTTGCTTAAATCGCCGTATAGGCCGCCATTATTATTCATCAGCGCTCGCACATCTTCTTGAAATGGCGTTATCACCCGATAGTTACGCAATGTATACAACTCGCCTTCTGGCAGCGCCAGCTGAAAAACGCCTGTCCGTGGGTAATTTGGCTGGCTCAAGCCGCGAGTGCCTTCTGTGCCATCAATATCCGAAAAGTAAGATCCGCCTGACTCTATCTCTTCCGCAACCTGATAGTATTCCATATCATAGTGCAGCTGTTGAGCCGCCATATTATAGGCATCGCGTTTTGGCCTTGCATAAAATCGCAGCACAAAAGGCACTTTGCCATTTGCGGCGTGTTCATTATCAAAATATATATCATCCACAGTGAATTCCATAAATTTTGACGCAGGGCGAAAGAGCAGCGGCCACTCATTGACTATATGGCTGCGCACCTGCGCTATACGCGCAGCATTAGCGATGATCCTTGCATAGTCGCTATTCGGATCTAGTTCTGGCGTGATGTTTAGCGCCATCAGATTGAGAATCAGCGGAAACACATCAATTTGCGCATCAAGAAACGTGCGGATGGCGCTCCCCTCGCGTTTAATGGAGAGTATCTTATAGTTGCTTACATATTGGACTGATCTTGCAAGGATATTATTTTCAATGAGCTGCCTATTTGCATTGATCACAGCTGCTGGGACATATACACTCAGCACTTTATCCACAGCATTTTTGAGTGCATTTGATAGCGAGCTACGCTCATCGGCGCCATAGCCATCAGCAGACACAAGCTCAGTGCCTAGCTCCACATGGAAATCTGTCGCATATGCAGGCAGTGTGCAGATTAGGAGGATCGCTATTGCTAATGCTCTCATTTTAATTCATCCAGTTCCTTATTAATACGCCTTCTTTAATAAATCCAACAACGTATTAACATCTGCCTCTTTCGGATTATTCTCTATGCCTGCAAAGCCAGCGAGGTTGGTGGTGGCATTAGCAGCTTTTTCGGCTATCTCTTGTAGTACCTCTCGTGTCACGCCATAATCTGCGAGCCTTGTGGGCACATCACCAAGCGTGCATACTTGCTTTATATAATTGCTTAATGATTGATGGTGCAAGCCCTTTACCAGCAGCTCTTCAAAGCTTTGCTCTTCTGCAAAGCCGCCTTTGTTATACTGGTATGCTTCTGCTAATGTTAGTGCACTGGCTACGCCTTGGCTGATAGTGTATTCCAGCGCAAGCGGGTATGAAAGTGCACGACAAAGCGTTGTGCCAGCCACACTAGAGGCCACGCCCGCCATAGTTGAGGCTATCGCCATGTTGCTGCGATGGCGCATATGGCCAGTTTTCACAGTTTGTTCGAGATGTGTAAGCACAAGTGCTATTGCTTTTGCTGAATACGCCTTCGACATTGCGCTTCCCTGCTTAGCCCAGAAGCTCTCTGCCGCATTGGATAATATATCTAACCCGCCAGAGATCGTCATCTGTGGCGTCATTGTCTCCTGCAGTCGAGGGTCGATCACTGCATATTGCGGAAAAGTACTCGCATCACCTATGATATAGTGCGTCAAAAGCTCACGATCCCACAATGTCGCCCATTGATTCACCTCTGCACCAGTGCTGGCAGTGGTGGGCACAGTGATCACAGGTAATTTCTTCGCGGCAAATTTCTTGGCTAATATTGCCTTACGCAAGCCATCAACGCTAAGCGAGCGGTTAGAATATAAGCTACTCAATGCTTTGGCGCTACCAATAACGCTTGAGCCGCCAATAGCAAGGATTGCATCATATTTGCCATCGCACTTGCGAATCAGCTCAAGCGTATCGGCCAATTCAGTCTTGGATGCGATACCTGCGATATGCTTAGTCACATAAGGCTTGATCTGTGAGTAGACAGCGTTAAAAGCGCTATTTTGCTCCAACGACTGCCTTCCTGACAGAAATAAAACGCCTTTGCCAAAATTACTCAATATCTCTGGCAATTTCAGAAGAGCATCCTCGCCAAATACGATAGATGTTGGATTGTAAAAAGTTGTCATATAAAAACCCTTATGCTAGTTAGCGTGGATACACCAAAATTTCATTATCAGTGAATGATCTAATTTTGTAGCCACTTTGACCAATAATAGTAGCCAAATACATTGTTTTTTCTGGATAGTTGACTATCATAGTCTTCGTATCCACTTCCTGCAAGCTCAACACCCAGCTGATATTTTTCACCACATCGCGCAGCTCTTGGTATTTATTAAGCTCAGTATTGCCCACCAGCTCTATACGTACGCTCTTGGTATTGGCGCTAAGTATGCGTGTTGCCACTTCGCTTGCAAGGATAACTCCATCGCGCTTGGCCATGCTGGCAGATAAGGCAACAGCAGCTGTTTCATCGGTTGCGCCTTGGCCGCGGCCAGCAAGGGTGCCACTCTTCATCACTTTGCCATCGCTAATGATTCTATATGGCAGGGTGCCATCTACTATGCTAAATGTGATGGTTGCATAGCCTACGTTTTTGCCTTTATCAAGTACCGAAAGCTCGCCTATCAAGGCTGAGCCAGCGGTGTAGCGTGAAACTACCTCTCGCACACGAGACATATTATTTGCCTTCAAGGCTTCCAGCAGCTGCTTGGATATTTCAGGATCCATCGCCATATCGACAACATCAAAGCCCTTGCTCACTAATTGATTGACCACTTCTTCACTAAAGGCATGGTTTTCAACGACTGTGCCATCAATTTTTTTCATTGGCAAGTACACTGCAATGGTGGTGTCACGCTGGAGCACTTCTGCTGCAGCTTCTGGCTCTACCGTTGCTTTAGCTGTCATCCAATAGTTACCATTATCAAGACCTTCATCAAGAATCTGAAATGCTGTGACGCTGCCTGTGATCTGCGATTTCACGCTCTCATCAAACATCTCCGCATTGCGCACAATAGTGTCCACTGACACCACCACTTGCGTAGCCTGCTCCATAGCAGCCCATTTAGCGCGCGTCTCGGCCAAAATCTTCGCCGCTGGCATATCGCCATTGATCACCTGCGCTTCGCCAGTCACTTCTACTGTGCGTGCTGTGCCACTTCTATTTTGCCCAAATGCTAGGCTTGCTATCAAAAAACACAGCCCCAAAATCAGTATTTTTTTCACTATTACACTCCTCAAATCTATTTATATTGCTAATTATAACTCCGTCATTAGACCTGTCATGAAACAAAAACATTGCCCAAAAGTCCCCCAAAAGTCCCCTTCGGCGGAAGGGGTGCCCCATAAGGGGCGGGGTAGCGGCTCCTTAGCCTTAAACCATCGCTATGGTTATGCATGTAAGCATTACAATATAAATCA
>JAITWL010000125.1 GCA_031285285.1 Deferribacteraceae bacterium
ATAATAGACGCTTAAAATTCTATTATATGACACAGGTGGGCATCTGCCCGCCACAGTTTGTAGCTTTTGTGAATTATCCTGATGCTGTGCACTTTTCATATCAGCGCTTTATAGTGAATATCATCCGTGAATTTTTTGGTTTTGATGGAGTGCCTATCCGCCTATCCATCCGCCCACGCAGCGGCCGCCATGAGGAAGTGAAGGCGAAGCTAAAGCCGCAAAAGCGTAGATAATAGACGATTAGCACCCTTGACTTGATATTGATTTACTTAGCTACACAAATATAGTATTGTGGCACGGTTAAATATTTTGTTAGAGGGTGTTAATGCAAAAATATGCTTTATTGAGTGTTTCAGATAAAACGGGGATTGTGGACTTTGCCCGTGGACTTACCGAGGTGGGCTATAGCCTCATCTCCACAGGCGGCACAGCCAAGGCACTGCGCGATGCGGGGCTTGCGGTGCGTGAGATAGCGGAATTCACTGGCTTTCCAGAGATTCTAGATGGCAGAGTGAAGACCCTGCACCCGATGGTGCATGGCGGGATACTCAATATCCGCAATAATCCTGAGCATCAGACGATCGTGAAGGCGCACAATATCAAGAATATTGATATTGTGGCAGTCAATCTCTATCCTTTCGAGGCCACAGTGGCGAAGACAGGCGTTGCTTTTGATGAAATCATTGAGAATATTGATATAGGCGGGCCATCTATGCTGCGCAGTGCCGCTAAAAATAATGCTTTTGTGACAGTCGTCGTCCATGCTGATGATTATGAGCGGGTTCTCGCTGAGATAAAAGCCAAGGGCAGCACCACAGCTGAGACACGCCTTGAGCTAGCTGCGAAAGCTTACTCCCACACGGCGCTTTATGATAGCGTCATCTCAAACTATCTGAATAAAAAAATCGGCTCAAAATTTCCGCGTGAATACACTATCGGCGGCAGGCTTGTGCAGGCAATGCGCTACGGGGAGAATCCTCACCAAGGGGCAGCTTTCTATAAAGTGCCACTAGCCAACGAGGCAGGAGTGTCCACAGCCGAACAGCTGCATGGTAAGGAGCTTTCATATAATAACATCGTGGATATCCACGCAGCTGTAGAGCTTGTAAAAGAATTTGCTAGCCCAACCGTAGTGATAGTGAAGCATATGAACCCCTGCGGTGTATCAGTAGCAGATACGCTACTCACTGCCTATGAGGAAGCACTATCCACAGACCCAGTCAGCGCTTATGGTGGTATAGTAGCCACTAATAGGGAAATTGACAAGGCTCTAGCCACACGCTTAGCAGAAATCTTCCTTGAGGTGATCATTGCACCAGCGTTCACTGAAGAGGCGAAAGCCGTGCTGACAGTGAAGAAAAACGTCCGCCTGATGGAGCTTCCGCTTAGCGATTACCGTAGCGATGAGCTCGACTTCAAAAAAGTGACTGGTGGCTTCCTTATCCAAGATCGCGATATGCATACATTCAGCGATTTCGCAGCGTTGCCATCGCCAACTAAGCGTAAACCAAGTCCAGAGGAGCTACGCAGCCTAGAATTTGCATGGGTCGTGGCCAAGCACGTGAAATCAAACGCAATAATATATACCAAAGGCACTCGCACAATAGGAGTGGGCGCTGGGCAGATGTCTCGCGTGGATAGTAGCAAGATTGCCGCTACCAAGGCAAATTTCCCGCTGGCAGGCTGCGCAATGGCAAGCGATGCCTTCTTCCCATTCCGTGACAGCGTGGATGAAGCTGCCGCAAGAGGGATCACGGCGATAGTATCGCCCGGAGGCAGCATCAGAGATGAAGAAGTGATCGCTGCAGCCGATGAGGCAGGCATAGCGATGGTTTTCACTGGCGTGAGACATTTTAGACACTAAAGGATAGATGATGTTACATACAAAAAAGTCCACATTCATGTGGAAAATTGCTATTTTCGCTTTGCTATTGTCCATGTCAGCTTTTGCTGCAGATATATTTGAAAAGGAAGTTATTAAAAAAGATAACAAATACTTTACACTTGATGGCAAGCCATATACAGGCACTTTTATTTCTGAGTTTCTAGATGATATTGGCATTAATTACACTCAGATAAGCATTGTTAAAAATGGGCTGAAAGAAGGGCAAACTTTTCTGATTGGCTCTGATGGAACCTTGTATGAAAGTAATTATACAAAAAATATCATACAAGATGAGCTTATGTTAAGCAATGGGGTAAAGCGTAGTAAAAAGTATTATGATAAAGCAGGAAATCTGACCAAAATAGACTACTATGATAATAATGCAGTATTTGCCAAAACAAGTGTAGTGGATAGACAGCTAGTTTCTGGTGTATGCTACAATGGTGGTAATGAAATAGAGATGACAGACAAATATCTTGCAGATCTTAGTAATGGCAAATTTACTGTTGCTATGTGCATTGCTCCAGTTTCTCAGGAAGATCGCATTAAGGATGCTATTTCAGTGACAGCAGACCAATTTAAAAGCGATTATGATAGAAATGGGTATGCAGCAGACCAAAAATATGGAGGCAAGAATATTGTTATCACAGGCAAAATTGATAGCATCTTTAGCTTAAGTGGAGCACCTAGTATACGGTTATCCCCATTCGTCTCAATACGTTTGCAAAAAT
>JAITWL010000129.1 GCA_031285285.1 Deferribacteraceae bacterium
GAATATTTTCTTCGTGAGCAGCTGAAGGATATTCGCAAAGAGTTGGGCGATGAAGAAAGCGGCAATGCTGATTCAAATGAATACACTAGCAAGATAAAAGCGGCCAAGATGCCTGCTGCCATAGATGAAGAAGCGCGCAAGCAGCTGAGACGGCTATCTGGCATGTATTCTGACAGTGCCGAAGCCTCTGTTATCCGCACCTATCTTGATTGGCTTGTGGAGCTGCCTTGGAGCAAGAAATCTAAAGAGATGCTTGATCTCAAGAAGGCTAAAAAGATACTAGATGAGGATCACTATGGCATGGAGGAAGTGAAAGATAGAATACTAGACTTTCTCGCTGTTCGCAAGCTGAATAAAAGCCTCAAAAGCCCTATACTTTGTCTTGTTGGACCTCCTGGAGTTGGTAAAACTAGCCTTGGGCGCTCTATTGCACGTGCACTTAATCGTGAATTCTTTCGTATAGGCTTTGGTGGTATGCGTGATGAGGCGGAAATCCGTGGTCATAGGCGCACTTACATAGGTGCAATGCCTGGAAAGATTGTCCAATCAATAAAATCAGTGGGCACTAATAACCCTGTATTGATGCTTGATGAAGTGGATAAGCTCGGTAGCGACTTTCGCGGAGATCCATCATCGGCGCTATTAGAAGTGCTCGATCCAGTGCAAAATACTAATTTCACTGATCATTACCTAGGTGTGCCCTTCGATTTGAGCGCTGTGCTATTTATCACTACAGCTAACACGCTAGAGCCAATACCAGCACCGCTACGCGACAGGATGGAAATCATACACCTTTCTGGTTACACAGAAGAGGAAAAGCTCGCAATCTCAGAGCGCTATATTATTCCGCGCCAAATAAAGGAGAGTGGGCTGAGCCGCTATGCTGTGAAATTCAGCAAAGATTCTGTGAAGGAGATTATCTCAGGCTACACTCGCGAATCTGGCCTACGCCGTCTTGAGCAGGTGATAGGCACAGTCTGTCGCAAAATCGGCCGCGAGATAGTGGAGAAGAGCACAAAGAATTTTCATATCACTGCAAAAAACGTCAACAAATACCTTGGCACAAAAGTATTTGAAGGCGAGGATGAGCTACGCGATAATGAAATAGGCATAGTAACTGGCCTTGCGTGGACGCCAGTTGGCGGAGAGGTGCTCTTTGTAGAGTGTACGCGCTTTAAAGGCAGCGGAAAGCTTTCGCAGACAGGCATGATGGGCGAGGTGATGCGTGAATCACTGCAAGCAGCCTACACTTACATACGATCCATCGCTGCAAAATATGATGTGGCTGATGATTTCCAAGATCATGATATGCATCTGCACATACCAGCGGGCGCAATCCCTAAGGATGGCCCATCGGCAGGCATCACAATGGCCACAGCCATAATGAGCGTGCTTACTAAGCGTGCTGTGCGCAAAGATGTTGCAATGACAGGTGAAATCACGATCACAGGCAAGGTATTGCCTATAGGTGGCCTGAAAGAGAAGCTCTTCGCCGCAAAACGCTTGGGAGTGAAGACTGTCATCATCCCTGAGAAGAATGCTAAGGAAATAGAAAAGCTACCTAAATCATTGACAAAATCGCTGAAGATAGTGCCTGTGGGTAGATTTGAAGATGTGATTGGGGTGGCATTGCTGTAAAGTCTAATGTGCTGAATCAATGGGGAATTATTGGAAGAATGGAAAATATTGCCCTTAAGCTATTTTGTAGAGATAATAATTTGGTACTAGAGCAGGCTACAGGCGCGATTCCAATAGATGGTGACCTTTATTTAAGCCGCCTGAGAATTATCCCAGACGGCTTTAATCCCATAGTAGGTGGCAGTCTTCACTTGGACAGTGTGACAGAGCTTCCCAAGGGTTTTAGCCCCATAGTAGGCGGCAGCCTCTATTTGCCAGCGCTGGAGGAGCTTCCATCCAATTTTGCCCCAATTGTTGGCGGTAATCTTAGCTTACGTGGGCTAAAATGGATCTATAATGATTTCGAGCTTGTCGTGGGAAATTGTCTTGACTTGCGCGGCCTCGCTTCGCTTGATCTTTATTATGAAGAATGCTTTGCGCCCACAGTTGGTGGCGACCTCAATTTGAACGGCCTAAAAGACATCCCATATATGGGTTTTAGACCATATGTAGATGGAAATCTTTATCTGGAGAGCATAACAAACACGTCACTTGACTCTGAACGTGTGAATGGTCAAATATTCTTGGCAGATTGTAAAGTGTGCAAGAGTAGATGGTTTAACTTTCCTCTATTATCATGGCGAAATGGCAGGTATTGCTTATTTGACGGCATTCTCTGCGAAGTATTAAGCCATAAACGCGATATATATAAGGTGAAAATCGTTGGCAAGCGCGAAGCTTCTTATGTGCTCACAGATGGCAGCAATTTTTCGCATGGAGAGACTATCCAGCAAGCGATGGCGGGTCTCTTATATAAAAATGCAGACAGAGATATCAAACAATATGGGGTGTGGACGCTCAATACAAGAATAAGCTTGAAAGAGGCCATAGCAAGCTATCGCACAATCACAGGCGCTTGTGAGCAAGGCGTGCAGCTATTTGTGGAATCGCTGCCTGAGATACCGCAGGCGCTGACTGTGTGTAAAGTGATTGAATTGACAGCAGGGCGATTTGGTAGTAAAGAATATAAGGCGTTCTTTGCCATGTAAATGGTAAAAACAGCTCATTAAATTGTTACATTTAGCCGATAGGGTACTCTAGGATAGCAGAAAGTAGATAGAATTTATGAAATTGCTTGACAAAATTCGTGAACGTCTAAAGGTCATGTTGAGCCTTGATTATGCGCCTA
The DNA here is from genome assembly GCA_031285285.1 of Deferribacteraceae bacterium. Classification (GTDB taxonomy): domain Bacteria; phylum Chrysiogenota; class Deferribacteres; order Deferribacterales; family JAISNW01; genus JAITWL01. Next base: position 2,807 of record JAITWL010000129.1, read on the forward strand.
GCAAGATGGCGTTGTCATCAGCTTTTGGCTTAATTGTAGGCTTTTCGCCTTATATTGGCTTTCAGACGTATATTGCGCTGGCAATATCTTCGCTTTTTAGATTGCCTGTGTATCCACTGATCATTGGGGTGTACATAACCAATCCGATCACGATTCCATTCATCTATGCGTTCACTCTAAAAGTGGGCATGTGGTTGATGGGCACGGAGCTTGATTTTGAGTTTGATTTTAATGAATTTAATTTAAGATATTTGTTAGAAGTTGGAAAGGTGCTAATAGTGCCATTTTTGGTCGGCTGTCATGTGGTGGGTCTTGTATTTGCCATCTTTACATATCCGATTGTATACTATATAATGAAAAGGTATAAACGTCGTAGCGCCAAATGACTAAAACCAAGGGATGAATTATTATGGCAGAGATTATTGCTATAGCCAGCGGGAAAGGGGGAGTGGGCAAGAGCTTTCTATCGTCCAGTCTCGCTATGTCACTCAACGCAGGCGGTCATAGTTCGCTTTTGGTGGATGCCGATCTTGGTGGCGCAAACCTTCATAATTTTCTTGGATATAAAATTCCGCCTGTTGGCATATATAATTTCTTGCGTGAGAAAAATCAGCTAGAGGAGATCATCACTCACACACCTATGGGGGTGGATTTTGTGGCAGGATCGGGGGACATCCTTGGCATAGCTCATATTACTAAAGTGGAGCGAAGCCGAGTTATCGAAAAGCTACGCCAGACGCCATATCGCTTTGTTATTTTAGATTTAGGTGCGGGCACTAGTTTTAATACTGTAGATCTTTTTAATTTGGCCGAAAAGAAGATAGTCGCGATGAATTCTGAACCGACTGCAATAGAAAATGCCTATGGTTTTATCAAAGTGGCTCTCTATCGCTATCTTGAGCGTTTTTTATCGGCGGATCATGTGTTTGCTGATGTTAATAAAAAATTGCGCAATAGAAGCGCCAGCTATCCTGATGTGGAGCTTTTGATCAGCGATGTGGAGCGAGTGGATGCGGAAGTGGGCAGCTTCATTCGCAAATTTGTGAATGATTACAAGATCGGTATGGTGCTTAATATTGTCCGCTTTAAGAAAGAATTGAATGTATTTTATGGTTTTGAAACTATATTGAAAAAATATTTAAGTATTGTAGTTGAAAAATTAGGTTTTATACCGTATGATGATAGAGTAAGCGAAAGTATTCGGCTGATGCAGCCGTTTTACAACGCTTATCCGGAGAGTGGTACAGCCTCGTGTATAAATGACATACGCGACATGGTATTGACTAAACTTTGAGGGATAAAGTATGAAAGAAATGGCAGCACTACATATGGATGACGGGCTTAACGAAGTCAACATGATTCAGCTTGTTGGTATGAAGCTTG
>JAITWL010000177.1 GCA_031285285.1 Deferribacteraceae bacterium
TGTTAGGCTAAAAGTACCAAAGGATTGGCAACATGCTATACCAGCGGAAGAACCAGAAGGGCACGGCTACTCTGTTGCAGAAATGAAGTCAGCAGATGGCAAGCAAGAATTGAGTGTGATAGCATATGAAGTGAACGCGATGTCCTATGTTTACAATGACAGACCAAATGAGCGTTTGAGAAAAGGGGATGAAATCGCAAATAAGCTAAAAGTGCTTGAGGATAAAGTCGAAAGTCACTATTGGATATATGAGCTGGATGGGCTCGTTTATCTAGAGAGCTACTATATAGTGCACACATGGGGCAGTCATGGCGATATTTATGTGCTTAGTATTAGCACAGCCAAAGGAGACTTTGCTGCAAGTGAGAATACTCTGCGAGCTATAGCTGAGTCATTCATGCTAAAATGGTATACAATATCCACTGATTCAGCAGAATTAAGTGTTCCCGCTGACTGGGCATCGCTTTCGCCAGCAAAATTGATTGCCAAGAGCACGGATGAGATAGATGAGTACGAGTTGCAAGCATATGGCGATTTGATCACAACTGATGCTGATGAAATTGCTGAGCTCAAGCTAACTAGCATATATGCAGCATCATTCAATGGCAAACAAAAAGCGCAGCTTATTAGCTATGGCGTGAATGCTGACTTTTATGCTAAAAATGACTTGAGCCAAACATTGAAAGCGCGAATGAAAGAGCTTACGCCAAAGCTAAAAGTGCTGCAAGATCATGATGGCTACTGGGTGTATGAGCTAGATGGTCTTGTTTATATAGACTATCATTTTCTATACAAAGGCAATTTTGCGTTTGTGCTGAGGCTAAGCACACCCAAAGAAGATTACGCAGCAGCTGAGGCAACGCTTTGGACTATTGCGGAATCATTTAAGCTGAAATGACTTGGAAAAAGCCTATGTTAGTCTGCCTTGTCTTAGGCCTCGTCTTGCTATTGTTCGCTTTTGATAACAAGCTAGTGCTTAGGACTTACAGCATTGACACAGATAAGCTAAATGGCGCATCCTTGCGCATGGTGCTGATAGCTGACCTACATAGCACCATATATGGTAGCGATCAGCAGCCACTGATACAAGGCGTGTTGGCACAAAAGCCTGATCTGATAGTGCTTACAGGTGATATTGCTGATGATGAAGTACCAATCAAAGGCACAGAGCTGTTCTTGGCGGGCATTGCAGGCGTAGCACCGATTTATTACGTGACAGGCAATCATGAATATTGGAGCGATGATCTTCAAACCATACTTGATACTATTAGCTCATATGGCGTGCAAATCTTATCAGATGAATACAGAGAAATAGAGCTGAATGGTGTTCAGCTGACAATAGCTGGTGTGGAAGATCCAGCAAAGCCTGCTTATAATCAAGCAGAATCAATGGCACAAGCGTTTGTAAGCTTGCCTGCTAGCGATTTTAGCATTCTATTGGCGCCAGAGCGACTAGCTGAATATATAAAGCATCCATTTGATCTGGTGCTGTCAGGCCATGCTCATGGCGGGCAGGCGAGGGTGCCCCTTCTGATAAATGGCCTCTTTGCGCCTAACCAAGGACCTTTCCCTAAATACGCAGGCGGGCTATATAAGCATGGTGTATTGCAGCATGTGGTTAGCCGTGGTGCGGGAATTGATCCTATATTGCCGCGATTGTTCAATCCTCCAGAGATTGTTTTACTTGTGCTGGAATAAACATAAAGCTTTAGTGTATATTTTAATTTTAAGTAGCACATAAATAAAAGATACTGGGAATAATTATGAAAACAAGCTTAATTGTGCTAAGCAAAGATGAAGCTCTAATTTTATCAGACGTATTGCATCGAATTTCAGAAATGGAAGATATTTTCCCCGATCTGGCCGAAAGACAAATCTTATGGAGCATTGAGGGGCAACTTGATAAAATGTTCGAACACTACTACTTAATCTTTATATCTTATTCTATCTTTCGCTTCGTTGACAAGCTCAGCATAATTTGTCATAAATGGTTCAATCAACATTTTATGACTATGAAAAAAAAATGTGGTGCTGTGTGAAGAAGTAAAGCTATTGTCTTTTTAATCAAATAGAGCTACAATTCGTTACTTTTACAAAATCTTGCAAGCTAATGCATGCAGATGAATAATATTGTGGGTAAAAATTAATGAAAACAATCCTAATTACAGGTGGCACAGGCTTCCTTGGCTCAAATCTTTGCATTCGCCTAATTAATGAAGGTCACAAAGTGATCTGTGTGGATAATAACTACACTGGCACTTTAGATAATGTTGCCTCTATAAAATCGCATCCAAATTTCACCTTTATAGAGCATGATATCACACAGCCGCTTAATATTGATGCCAGTATTGATCAAATCTATAATCTCGCTTGTCCAGCTTCGCCAGTGCATTATCAGCATAAGGCGGCGCTAGCCACTATCAACACCTGCGTGCAAGGCGCTATAAATATGCTTGAGCTAGCAAAGGCCAAGGGTGCAAGGATATTGCAAACGTCCACATCGGAAGTCTATGGCGAACCGCTAGAGCATCCGCAGACGGAGAGCTATCGCGGCAATGTCAATCCTATAGGTATTCGTGCCTGCTATGATGAAGGTAAGCGGCTTGCGGAGACGCTTTTCTTTGAATATTATAGGAATTTTAATCTAGATATCAAGGTTGTGCGCATATTCAACACTTATGGGCCTAATATGAATCCAGATGATGGCCGAGTGGTGTCAAATTTCATTTGTCAGGCGATTCGAGGCACAGATATCACCATGTATGGCGATGGCAGCCAGACACGCTCATTCTGCTATGTGGATGACTTGATCGAGGTGATTGTGCGTATGATGAATTCTCAAAGTGGCTTCACAGGCCCTGTGAATATTGGCAACCCTGTTGAATTCACTATAAAAGAGCTTGCAGAGAAAGTAATAGCAATGACTGGCACAAAATCTAAACTAATACATGAGCCTTTGCCACAAGATGACCCCACTCAGCGCCGCCCTGATATAAGCTTGGCCAAGGCTAAGCTAGGCTGGGAGCCAAAAGTGGCACTTGCGGAAGGGCTTGCGAAAACTATAGAATATTTTAAGAGTGTGCAAGGCTAAAGTATGTACAGTTTTGAGATCAATTTCTACCCACAATCATTTGATAGCAAATTTTTAGATGATTTTGACTGGTGGCAGGGTTGTTTCATGGCAGCATTAGCAAATAATGGACAAATTTTGTATAGTTTTATAAATTCTGTGAAATATAGCAACCACTACACTTGCAGAGTGGTTGTGCCAGAGATGGATTCACTTGATGAGAAATATTATAATGATAGCTGCAAGAATATGCTGCATTTTGTGAATGAAAGATCAGTAAAACCACCTGATTCTAGTTTTATTGGCGAAAATTCTCATATAACAAATGGCTGTATTTGCAAAAATTCCAGCCATTATGTACTATATACTTTTTACCTTGGTGAGCAATCGCCTGTTATTTGTGGGGATTGTCTGAAAGGAGTGGCCATCTATAAGCTGCCTAATGATAGCGAGTTACGTTATTTTAGCTGGAAATGGCTGCATCAGGCTTGCGACCGTCAGTTTATGAACGGAATTGGCGAGCGACATGGCTATAAAATGATGAATGACCCCAAAAGCGCACTAAGCCAAGAAGGTTTAGAAATTTGTGCTAATCTTGAGGCTTTGGTGAAAAAGCCTGTATACTATTTTTTATTTAAATATTATACAAAGAATAAAGCAAGTTGCCCAAAATGTGGGGCTGATTGGATAAATTATGACAATAAATTTCACTATGGTTATGTCTGCCACAATTGCCGTCTAGCCTCAGAAGATTGTGGTATATCTTAAATAAAGGAGATTATTAAATGAAAATAGCAGTTATAGGCACAGGCTATGTTGGCCTGCCTACAGGCGTAGGCTTTGCAGAGTTTGGCAATGAAGTTGTCTGTGTGGATAAGATTCAAGATAAGATAGATGACCTGAATAATGGCAAGATTACGCTCTATGAGGAAGGTCTCGAAGAGCTATTCTTGAAGAATAAAGAAGCTGGCCGCCTCACATTCACCACAGATATGGCTTC